>NZ_CBFHNB010000024.1:5527-27467 GCF_965657105.1 Puniceispirillum sp. (SeqCode) | reverse complement strand
CCAACATGGCATCCATCGAATCAATCGCCTGCGGAGATGGGCGAATTTTCGATAACAGTCTAGTTTTACTGTATAAAATAGCTGATTCGCGTATCATATCTGGCCAAGCACTTCTAATGCCATTCGGTATTGTTAGCTGATCCCTCGGTAAAGCACGCAAAGTCATCGCCGCTGCCATCATCCGTTTGGCCAAAAGTGCCTCAGCTGGTGTAAGCGCCAGACTTTTTTCATCTATGCTATTTGTTTTGGTGCGGAGGGGGGCGGCTTTACGCGCATGTATCATGTCAATTTCCTATCTGATTAAAGGGTGGCACAGTAACGGAAACGGTCTTGTAATGTCTGAAAAATATGATAGGATATTTCCTAGATAAATAAAAGAACGAAAAAGGATTATTCCTATGGATAGGGTTAAATCCAAAAATGTTAAGCAACATGATCTTGGCACGACCTCAAAAAAGGACACTGCCCGAACGGCTTTACGCGTAGCGCTATCGATGCAGACACCGCCGATGACCTTGAAACAGGCGTCGCGCACTATTGGCCGCAATGACGCCTATCTACACCAATATCTGAACCGTGGTTCACCACGGCACCTGCCCGAGGCCATACGCTACCAGCTTGCCACGATTCTAGGCGTCGATCAGGCAACATTGGCGCATCATGATAGCTTGCCTAAAGGGGTGCATAATGCGGATACATCGCATATGGCTGGCAATCTCGCGCCCCTTGGTTTGCAAACCATGTCATCAGTGCCATTTCTTGATATTCACGCCAGCGCAGGCGGCGGCGCGCTTGTTGATGTGTCTGCCGATACTGCAACGGCGGCGCTGGCTTTTCCGCGATCATGGCTTCGCAAAATCTCACCAAGCAAGACTGACGCTTTAAAGCTCATCACTATTTCTGGCGATTCAATGGCACCAGTTCTTGAACATAGCGATACAGTGATGCTAGATACCGATCAAACGCGCCCCACCCCGCCAGGTATTTTCATTTTGCATGACGGGCTTGGCCTTGTGGCAAAACGGATAGAGCTTGTGCCCAGCACTAACCCCCAGATTTTGCGTATCTGTTCGGAAAATCAGGCCTATACAAATTACCAGCGAACGATTGACGAGGTACAGATCATTGGTCGTGTGGTATGGTTCGCCCGTAATTTATAGACACCCGACCATAACCGCCAAATACAGGTATTCGATTTATGCGACGAACAAAACGAAATGATGGCCAGCTTCCACGCAATGCGCCCCCACTAGAAGTTGAAATCACGCATATTGGTGGCCGTGGCGATGGTATTGGCAGTGCCAGCTACACGCATAAATACGAAACCAAAACATATACTGTTTTCGTACCCACCAGCCTGCCTGGCGAAATTGTTCTTGCCCAGCCAATCAGCATTAATGCCCAGGGCATCAAGGCACGGATTCTGGAACTGGTACGCCAAAGCGATGAACGTCAGACACCGGGCTGTAACAGCTTTCCGGCCTGTGGGGGGTGTAATTTCCAACATTGGTCACGGCCAGCGATTGCCAGTTGGAAACATGATCTTGTGACGCATTTCCTGTCACGACATGATCTCGAACCAAGCCAGATGCGCCCCATGCAAAGCTCACCGCCAGCCAGCCGACGACGCGCCACCTTTCAGGTTAAGCGTATAAAGGACTCAGCTATTGTTGGGTTTCATGAACGTAACAGCCACCATATTGTCGCGCCAGACGGCTGTGTGATTCTCGAACCCGCCCTTATTGACCTGCAATCGGCTTTACATGAATTTGCCAGCACCCATCTTGACGCTGGCAATATGCTGACCGCCCATGCCAACCTCCTCGATAATGGTTTATGTGTGTTGTTATCAGGGCTGGATAAATGGCCTTCCTCACTTTTGGCAGCCTTGACTGATTGGGCTGGTAAACCACGCTTTGCGGATGTGCCATTGGCGCGCTTATCGGTGAATGACGGGCAAGTGCCTATGCTGCTATTTGCCCCAACGCCTGCTGAAATTAGATTTGGCGATATAAGCATCGACCCGCCAGCAGGTACATTTCTACAGGCAACGCGGCATGGCGAAGCTAGCCTACAGGCGGCGGTAGCTGAAATCACGGCGGGGGCATCGCGTGTGATTGACCTATTCGCTGGCTGCGGCACATTGAGCGTGCCTCTGGTCAACCAGCTAACACATTTACTAGCTGTCGAACAGGACGTGGCTAGTCTGGCCGCGCTCAAGGCTGGCGCCAATAAAGCAAAGCTTGGCGCCCGCGTCAAAACCATGCAACGCGATCTGATGAACGCCCCTATCCAGCCAGTTGATTTGGATCATTTCGATGCGGCCATCATTGATCCGCCGCGCAATGGTGCCGCCGCACAATGCGCCGAACTGGCACAATCGAATATTCCAGTTATTGCAATGGTATCATGTAATCCAGCAACCTTTGCCAGAGATGCCGAAGCGCTCACCTATGGCGGTTATCGTCTTGACTGGATGCAGATCATCGATCAATTTTCGTTCAGCAATCACCTTGAAATCGTCGCCCAATTTACCAAAATCTAAATATGACACAACAGATGGCAAAGACTCTAAAGTGAAAAAGCGTTCGGTTACCATCCATGGACATCGCACCAGCATTTCGCTGGAGGATCCATTTTGGGACAGCCTCAATGACATCGCCACCAAACGTGGGCAATCGCTGGCTAGCTTGATCACCGAGATTGACAAAACCCGTGATGGCGGCTTGTCTTCTGCCTTACGGTTATTTGTTTTTGCCGAACTTACGCAAAATGATAACGGGTGAAGAACATTCACCATAATTCCGCAAAGTTAATCTGCTTCACGGTATATAGACAGCAACGCCGACATTCTATACGGATATATGGATATTACTTGTTATGCATTAGCATACCATATGTAAAAGGATAAACAGATGCATATTGCCATTCTTGAAACGGGTCGCACCAACAAGAAAATGCCAGCGCATTTTATCAATTATCCGGATATGTTTGGCAGCCTGTTTGGTGATTATGCCACTGAATGCGGAATATATTTTTCAATCGTTCCCGTTATCGAAGATGTGTTTCCCGACGATGTGCAAGATTATGACGGCTATCTTGTTACTGGCTCTGCATTTGGCGTTTATGATGACGCGCCATTTATCCCAAAGCTAATGGCATTTCTACGCGTTATTTATAAAGCCCGTATTCCCCTTGCTGGGGTTTGTTTTGGTCACCAGATCATCGCGCACGCATTAGGCGGACATGCACAGAAATGGTCTGAAGGCTGGGGGCTTGGCATTCGTCCGGTACAATTGATTGCGCCTTGTCCGTGGATGGCAGATGGCGACGCAAAAGCCACGTCTAATGACAATGTTGATCTGATCCATATTCATCAAGATCAGGTGACAAGCCTGCCCGATGAAGCGGTGCTTGTCGGCACGTCTGATTTTTGCAAAAACGCCATGTTTGCGATCGATAATATTGTGTTTTCAATGCAGGGGCATCCCGAATTCACCAATGAATATGCCGCCGCATTGATTGATCTCAAGCGTGATGTGATTGATGCTGAAACAATCAACGATGCGCATGCAACATTGAAAAACACGCATCAGGGCGAACAGATGGGGCGCTGGATCATGAATTTCTTTGCCCAACATGCCAAAGCCGCCTGACCAGGCTATATCAACCCAAATTATATTAATATCATGACAGGATAATATAATGACGCTAGTGATTGGACTTGATACCGGCGGCACCTTCACTGATGCAGCTTTGCTTGATGCCAAGGCTGGCACAATACTGGCAACCGGAAAATCACTGACCACGCGAGAAGACCTGTCCATCGGCCTTGGTGGCGCGATCTCCAAAACACTTGACGCCTTTGACGGTGATCGGCGTGATATTGGCCTTGTATCATTATCGACGACGCTCGCTACCAATGCCGTTGTTGAAGGTGTTGGCGGACGCGTCTGCCTGATCATGATCGGCTTTGACGAAGCCGCGCTTGAGCGCGCTGATCTTGCCCGCGCTCTTGGTCAGGATCCTGTCTATTTCATCAATGGCGGACACAGAGCCGATGGTGGCCAGCAAGCCCCGCTGGACAAAGATGCCCTGACCACCGCGATTACCAGCATTGGCAAAGATGTTTCCGCCTTTGCCGTTGCCAGCCATTTTGCTACCCGTAACCCGGGGCATGAGACCGAAGCCCGGCGCCTTATCCGCGAGCTGACAGGCTGTCCGGTCACCTGTAGCCATGAATTGTCATCATCGCTTGGTGGGCCACGTCGGGCTCTAACCGCCATTTTAAACGCCCGCCTGATCAATCTGCTGGAACAATTAATCGCCGCCACCGAAACCATCATGACATCACAGGGGCTGGATTGTCCGCTTATGGTTGTCAAAGGCGATGGCTCGCTTCTGCATTCTGATTTTGCCCGCACCCGTCCGGTTGAAACCGTATTATCCGGTCCCGCCGCCAGCCTGTCAGGAGCCGCTTTTCTGGCTGGCACCAAAACAGCCTTAATCGCTGACATTGGCGGCACCACAACCGATGTTGCCTTTTTGCAGAATGGCGCCCCCCGCCTGAAACCTGATGGTGCCTTTGTTGGCGGCTGGCAAACCATGGTTGAAGCGGCAGAAATTCGCACCTGTGGTCTTGGTGGCGATAGCGAGGTGCAACCTATTTCAAGAGGCAGATCAACCGGCATTACGCTTGGTCCACGGCGCGCTATTCCCCTGTCTATTCTGGCGCAAAGCTGGCCAGAGGTAAAAACCCTCCTAAAAGCCCAGCTTGACCTGATTGTGCCAATGGCGACCGATGGCCGTTTTGTTATTCCGGTCATGCCCGATGGAATCCCGTCATGGTTAACCCGATCCGAAGCACGCCTAGCGCAAAAGGCGCTTGAAACCGGCCCGTCGGCGATTGCTGATCTGGCGGCGACACAGTTGGCACTGGGTGCGGTTGACCGTCTTATCAGTCGGGGTTTGTTAGCACTAGCATCCTTTACCCCGACCGATGCCACTCATGTCACGGGTGACTTTACCGATTTTGACGCCGAAGCCGCATCTCTGGGCGCGGCACTTATGGCACGCCAGAAAAACGGCTTTGGCGACCCAGTTGCCGAAAATGAAATACATATTGCCCGCATGACACTGGCCGAACTTCATCGTAAATCTGCCTTGGCACTTACCGACGCCGCCTTTGCCCATGATGGCGCTGGTGAAAATATCGCCTCAAGCAATAGCTTACTGGCTGATATGTTCACAGTTGAACCCACAGCGCAGAATAGTGACAATGCTCAATCCAGTTTTCTGGCTGACAATAAACCCAAAAAGCTGGTTTCGATTTCCATGCAGCTTGATACCAGCCTGATTGCGTTGGGCGCATCTGCCGCCACACATTATCCACATATTGCCCGCTTGATGAATCTTGATCTTACTGTCCCCAAACATGCTGATGTAGCTGGTGCGGTTGGGGCGGCGGCTGGATCGGTGCGCCAGCGTGTGATGATTTCGGTAACCCAGCCAACCGAAGGGAAGTTCCGCGTGCATCTTCCTGACGGGCCTGTTGATTTAGGCATTATGGAAGATGCCCTGACCCTGGCACGCGATGCTGCACACCGGCTGGCATCCGACCGTGCCCTAAATGCGGGGGCCACCAAAATCGATGTGTCGCTTAGCGAAGATGTAAAACTGGTTCCACTTAGTGCGGATAGGGATCTATTTATCGAAGCGCTTATTTACGCCACTGCCGAAGGCCGCGCTGCCTGAACTATCCTATCACGTTGGTAAACCGGTAAATAGCAAGCTGGCACCCAAAACCACCAAGGTCACGCCTGCCAGACATTCCAGCCCATTGCGGACGCGAGCCTGCTTGACGCGCGTCACCAGATAGACTGCCAGCGCGGCATAGCCAGCCAGAACCGGTAATTCGACCAACACAGATACCGCACATAAAGCAGCAAATTGCAAAAATATCGGACCAGCTGGATCGACAAATTGCGGAATGATTGCTAGAAAAATGATGATATTCTTGGGGCTTGAAGCCTGCACCAGAACCGCCGCCATAAAATCCCGTCCAAATGATCCTCCGGCAATTGGCGCAATCACAACAGCATCATCATTCTGCGATTGCCGGCTTACCAGCCAGACATCATAAAGCCCGCGCCCGCCAAGATAGACAAGATAAGCCGCACCAATAACCTTGACCATCATAAATAGCCAAGGCGCGGCCACAATCGCGGCGCCAACACCCAATGCTGATAATAAAAAGAACACGACATTAACTGAGAGAATGCCCGCCGAGACCGCCATACCAGCACCAAACCGACCACCAAGCGATTTTGACACCACCAGAAAAACCGCTGGCCCCGGTGCCAATGACAGGAAAAATTCAGTTACAGCAAATAAAGCAAGTGTTTGTGTAAAGTCAGAAATCATACTGGCGATCATACCTCCTGCATCTGACAAAACAAGTCGCTAGCATTAACGCCTGATTAACTTCTGTCTGCTAGATTTTACTATCTATGCTGTCATTTGAGACGGAAGGCTGACATGAACAACACGCCCACAATTCTGGTTTTTGCTGGTTCAACCCGACAAGGAAGCTTCACCAAACAGTTGGCACAGATTGCGGCCAGAACGGTTGATCTACATGGCGGCAAAGCCAGTTTTATCGATTTGGCCGATTACGAAGCCCCACTTTATCATCAGGACAATGAAGCCAATGGCGGCTTGCCTGACGCCGTTACCCGCTTTCGTGCGCTTCTGCATAGTCATGACGGTATGATGGTGGCGACCCCCGAATATAACGGCTTTGTGCCGCCATTACTTGTAAATATGTTTAGCTGGGTATCGCGCCCCTATCAGAATGCCGCCGCCAACGCCCTATTTCATGGCATGCCTGTGGGCTTGATGGCCGCCAGTCCTGGTGGGCTGGGTGGTGTGCGCGTAATTCCGCGCCTGCGCGACTATATGGCTGAACTTGGCGCGGTTGCCGTGCCTGGCTTTGTGACCTTATCACATGCGGCCACGGCCTTTGACAAGACAGGTAGTCTGCAGAGTGAAACAGCACAATCAGGCCTTGACGCGCTGGCGCGCCGCCTCATATCCGCGTGTCAGACCATATGACTATCTACAATACAGTTATCGTCATCTAGGTTTTAAAACAGCCGCTCTTGCATGGTTTTACACATCGCATCGAACTGCTTTACATCGCTATAACGTTTTTTCGTACTACGGATGGCACCAACTGGCTTGTAATCGCGCACTTCGTGATCTTTCCATTCGATCTCCAACCGGCCATTAAAACGGTTCAGACTTAAAGACATGTCTTTAACAATTTCGCGGGTTGGTGTCATCGGACGGCCTTCAACGAGTGCTTCGACCAGACCACCGGACTCGCTTCGCGCACTCAACAATAATTCATCTTCACTTGTAACAATATTGACTGACCGTATGATGCCATTCTCCATGCTTTCTTCGGGTTCCAAATCCAGTGAAGGCAATCGCACGTCCCGTTCAAAAGGTTGTAATTTCACCCGGCTAAAAACGCCGTTACTTCCATCTATTGATAAATAGAAAGCGCCCTTAAATTCATCTTCGAATGGGATTTTCTTATCTAAAGCGGTAGCAATGGTAAAGGCCTCCTGCCCCATTGTATTAGTACCATCATAATAGCTAGACCCAAGGCTGGCGCGCGTTCCTTCAGTACGCGAACGCGAATCCGAAATGCCGGTAATGGTTTTGAAATTACCATCACAAACCAGAAAAACTGTGGCCGCATGAGCGTTGCCAGCTGATAATGCCGCAGCAAATCCTATAAAACTGCCCGCCAAACCAGCCATGAAGCATATATGGCGCCATCTGTCTGTTACATAGTCATGAGTCTGGGTAATTACCCTATTTAAAACCTGTCTCATCGTCATCCCCTAGCGTCAACAACTTGTCGTAATTTAGGAATAATAATGAGATTAATAATTTAGGCCTATAGCTTGATGAGTCACCCATTAACCGAATGATTATCTAGCCTGATGATCTAAAGGCCATTGCCCTCTCATATGCAAATAAGGCATAGTCTGCTATCACGTCGCTATTCGGCTCTGGCCTTTACCACCGCCGCAATCAAACGACGCATCATTTGTAGTCATAACCTAAAAGAGAATTTACCGTGTCTGAAACATCAATGTCGCATGCGTCTTCTGATTTACTAGCTCCGTTCCCTCGCGTCAGCCTATGCCACCAGCCAACCGCACTTGAATTTATGCCCCGCATAACCGCGGCGCTTGGTGGACCAAAATTATGGGTAAAGCGGGATGATTGCACAGGACTGGCGACTGGTGGAAACAAAACACGAAAGCTCGAATTTCTGATCGCCGCCGCTATTGAGGCTGGTGCCGATATGGTTGTCACGCAAGGTGCCGTGCAGTCAAATCATGTCCGCCAGACGGCCGCCGCGGCCTGTAAATTCGGTCTCGATTGTCATGCTTTGCTTGAACGTCGGGTGCCTGATCGCGCTGACTCATACGAACAGACAGGCAATGTGCTGTTTGACCATCTGTTTGGTGCCAGCATCGAATATCGTCCAAGCGGTCTTGATATGAATGCCGAAGCCATCGCCGTGACAGATAAGCTAACCGCGTCGGGGCGCAAGGCCTATTTCATTCCAGGTGGTGGTTCCAATGAAATTGGCGCGCTGGGCTATGTCGCTTGTGCTGGTGAAATCCTTCAACAATCTGCCGATCAGGGTCTTGATCTTGGCTGGATTGTCATGGCCACAGGCAGTGCGGGGACGCAGGCTGGTTTGGTTGCAGGCTTGCATGCGGTTGGTTCTGATGTGCCGGTCATGGGCGTCAGTGTTCGTCAGCCGCATGATATTCAGGTCAAAAATGTGCATGGGCTGGCGGTCAAAACCGCCGCAACCCTTACCGACACACCGTTACCGGTTGAAAAGGTTATTGTCGATGACGGTTATGTTGGGGCGGGCTATGGTTTGCCAACCGAAGGCACCCTCGCCGCGATTCAGCTATTCGCACGTCAGGAAGGCCTGCTGTTTGATCCGGTCTATTCGGGCAAGGGCCTGGATGGTCTGATTAATATGGTCAAGGCCGGTTTCTTTGATGATACAAAGGATGTTGTATTCCTGCATACAGGCGGTGCGGCGGCGCTATTCGCCTATGAAACCCAGCTGGCGGCAATGGGCTAGGGATATTACCGCCTACACCCACATCAGGCTGATTGACAGAATAAGACATATCCCCAGCACCCAATGTAATACGCTTACATAGGTTGGGGGTAATAGGGAAACCTTTGAGCCAAAAGCTGCCCATAACCATAATGATCCATAGCAAATCACAAAAAACATCATGGCAAACGTCATCAGCGTCACAATAAGAGGCTCATGCGCTACCACATAAATGGAATTTGCTGATAGCGACACACTCCATGCCTTGGGATTAAGCAGTTGGGTAAAGGCACCATCAAGAAAGCCTAGAGGCGGCCTGTCATGTTGGTCATGCGTATAGCTATTGCCACTGGTGATAATGCGATAGGCCAGATAAAACAGATAGGCGGTGCCGACGATTTTGATGCTGTTCGTAATAACCGGATAGACAGAGATCACGACACCAAGGCCAAGTCCAAGGCATACCAGCAAGCTGGTAAAGGCAATGGTTGCGCCCAGCACATAGGGCTGACTTTTACGAATGCCATATTTGGCACCCAACATGGCAAGAATGATATTGACCGGTCCGGGCATAATCGATGTTGCCAAAGCAAAAAACGCCATCGACGTCATATGTAAAAGCTGTTCATTCATCGAGAATATGTTTCAATTTTCCAAATGCTTCTGGAGGTAATTGCTTAACAAGCGATATTAACCTCCTCCATCCACAGTCTAAATCGCTCAGGTTAATTAAACGTTAGTCTCCCGAATATTCCTGCATCTGGCACCTTCCCACGCGATCATCGCCTGTTTGCGCTTTGCGCCCCACATATAGCCGCCAATCGCGCCATTCTGCCGGATCACCCGATGGCACGGTATTAGAAACGCCACCGGATTATGGCTAACCGCATTGCCAACAGCGCGTGATGCCGCAGGTTGGCAGATCATCTTGGCAACATCGCCATAGCTGGCCAATGACCCCATCGGGATTTTCAGCAACGCCTCCCAGACCTTGAGCTGGAATGGCGTGCCATGCACATGCAGTTTGATCTTGCCATCCGGTCTTGCATCACTCTGGCCAAAGACCGCCAGCGCGTCCTTGTGCATTTTGTCGGTGCCCTGATGAAACCGTGCCTGCGGGAATAGCTGATACAGCGTTTCAAAGCCCGCCTTCTGATCCGCTTCGAATGCCATATGGCAAATGCCGTTGCGGGTTGAGGCGACCAGCACCGTACCAAAGGGGCTATCGGCGAAATTATAATTGATTGTCAGCCCTGCCCCCTGTTGTTTGAATGTGCCCGGGGTCATGCCTTCGATCGACATGAACAGATCATGCAGCCGGCCAGCGCCTGAAAACC
The DNA here is from genome assembly GCF_965657105.1 of Puniceispirillum sp. (SeqCode). Classification (NCBI taxonomy): domain Bacteria; kingdom Pseudomonadati; phylum Pseudomonadota; class Alphaproteobacteria; order Puniceispirillales (SeqCode); family Puniceispirillaceae (SeqCode); genus Puniceispirillum (SeqCode); species Puniceispirillum sp. (SeqCode). Next base: position 16,964 of record NZ_CBFHNB010000024.1, on the reverse strand, counting down.
CCGCATCATAGGCGGCCTCTAGCACGCTTGTACCGGGCACACGCAACATATCTTTTGCATAGTCCAGGCTCAGGAACTGGATGAATTTTTTCGGGCTAACACCGACCCATTTCGAAAACATCCGCTGAAAATGAAACGGGCTGACATGAATTTCGGCGGCGATATCTTCCAAGGTCGGCTTATCCTTATAATGACGGATAATATAGCCGATCGCACGTTCGATACGCTTATAGTCAATCTGCGACTGGTTCGTCATGCTGGCCTCCTTGACCTATCTGCTCATGATCATGATTTGCCATAATCCAGATTATACAGCCAAATCGACGCGCACGACCCGTTTCTTGCTATATGTCATCAAGTGCCGTGATCTCGTGCTCATCTCTCAATTTAGGGGACTGAAAAAAGCATAATATCCGACATAGCGGGATGCCAATATGGGCTACTATCCACGCAACGGCACTCGGATTAAACAAGACTAATCCAGCTGAATTGGTTCTGAAAACATTTAGATGCAAAGGATGGTGGGCCCGGAGGGACTCGAACCCCCAACAACACGGTTATGAGCCGTGGGTTCTAACCAATTGAACTACAGGCCCACTTACCCTTGCAAATCATGGCATGTATGACTGTCCGTCTGTCCATGCCACCGCACCCTAGGGCGGGTGCTGTTCCGCCATCTGGGGCGGAATTTGAAATCTTCATCTGCGCATCTGGGGTGCGGATGCTCCTAATTCTCCAGAAAACTTCGAAGCTTACGCGAGCGCGACGGATGCTTGAGTTTACGTAGCGCTTTGGCTTCAATCTGGCGAATACGTTCCCGCGTCACGCTAAATTGCTGCCCCACTTCTTCCAGCGTATGATCGGTATTCATGCCAATCCCAAAGCGCATGCGCAAAACCCGTTCTTCACGTGCGGTCAGGCTAGCCAGCACCCGCGTAGTCGTTTCACGCAAATTCGCATGGATCGCCGCATCCAGAGGCTGAACCGCGTTTTTATCTTCGATGAAGTCACCAAGATGGCTATCTTCCTCATCGCCAATAGGTGTTTCCAGGCTGATAGGCTCCTTGGCGATTTTCAGCACCTTACGCACCTTATCAATTGGCATCGACAGCTTTTCCGCCAGCTCTTCGGGTGTTGGCTCACGACCAATTTCATGCAGCATTTGGCGTGATGTCCGCACCAGCTTATTGATCGTTTCGATCATATGAACGGGAATCCGAATTGTGCGCGCCTGATCGGCAATCGAACGGGTAATCGCTTGGCGGATCCACCATGTGGCATAGGTCGAGAATTTATAACCGCGGCGATATTCGAACTTATCCACCGCCTTCATCAGACCGATATTACCTTCTTGAATCAGATCGAGGAATTGCAAACCGCGATTGGTGTATTTTTTGGCGATGGAAATCACCAGACGCAGATTAGCTTCGACCATTTCCTTTTTCGCCCGCGCCGCTTCGCGTTGGCCGCGCTGGATAGTCTGAATCACTTCACGGAATTCAGGGATCGCCAGCGATACATCATCGACCACAAGGCGGATTTTATCCTGCAATTCGGCAATTTCGGCGCTATGATTCTTGTCCAGCTTCTGCCAGGCTTTGGTCGAAAAGTCCGATCCGGGCCAGCCCTCGATCACCTCACGCCAAGACCAGGCTTCAAGCACCTGTGCACGCGGGATACCACTATCAATGGCAAGCCGCATCAACCGCCCTTCGATACCGGTCACATGACGGTTCAGGGTAAATAGCTGTTCAGAAAGCGCTTCGATACGGCCTGTATTGAAAATTACACCTTCCATCAATTCACAAAGTTTTATTTTCAGCTCCAGATGGGCGACTTCGCTTTTTGGGATTAGCGCTTCACCTTTTGCCATACGGGCAAGGCGGCGGTCTTGGCTTTTTGTAAAGGCTTTGAATACCGTTGAAATCTCATCGAACATGGCCATTACATCATCACGCACGACGTCTTCCATGGCCGCCAGTGACATGTTTACATCTTCTGACTCATCTTCGTCATGACTATCACGTGTTGATGTATCGGTGTCACTATCACCGCTTTCATCATCCTCGTCTTCGTCATCTTCTAAATCTTCTTCCTCGGGCTCTTCTTCTTCATCATCTTCCAGATCTTCATCGCTGATCTCGTCATTCATCGCATTGATGACATTCTGATCAGTGATGGGCCCACCATTCAGCTTAGTATGCGTGCTTTCCAGATCAATGATGTCACGCAGGGGCACCACACCATCGGCAATCTGATCTCGCCAATGCATCAAAGCACGGATGGTCAGTGGTGATTCGCAAATCCCGCCAATCATCATTTCACGTCCAGCTTCAATCCGCTTGGCGATGGCGATCTCGCCTTCACGCGACAGCAATTCGACACTACCCATTTCACGCAGATACATGCGCACGGGATCATCAGTGCCAGACACATCACTATCTGACAGATTGCCAGCGGCTTTTCCGCCTTCGGCTTGTTCTTCTTCGTTATTTTCGTCGGTTTCGGCGCTATCTACGACTGATACACCCATTTCGCTCAGCGATGACATTACATCGTCAATCTGCTCAGAGGTATAATCTTCGGCTGGCAGGGCGGCGTTAAGCTCGTCATGAGTCACAAAGCCACGCTCTTTACCAAGCTTTATCAGCGTCTTGATGGTCTGCTGGGCAGCATCGGCGCTGGATGTCTGACTTGCATCAGGGGTATTGGTTTCTGGCTCGACTTGTTTTTTTGCTTTGACTGCCATGCCTGTCACTCACATTCCTTTGTTGTCCCTGATGCAAACAAGCTGTCAGGGTAGCCCAAATAGGGTGCTTATTTCCACCTAGCGACCAATCATGATCTATACCATCATGGATAAGTCTGTCATTTCATTCGCCGGCATATCCGGTATTTTTCACAAATCCACAAGCTGCAATCCATCGGATACAGCATATCTTGCCTTATTGTGCTTAGTTTCGTTGTTGGGTCGCCTTTGAAAACACGCCCGATTTTCCATTGATAAGAGCCACTAATTCTCCGAGATGCGCCTCTGCTATGTCACTATTCAGCGTGGCGGGATCGAAAGGTAATCTGGCTTTCATATCTTCACCTGTCAAATCAGCTAGTTCATCCGTGAAATTCAATCCTTGTAAATGATAGTTTAAAGCCGCGGCGTCAAGGTCTGGATCGCTGATTAACGCGTCTATAGCCGCTTTTTTTATCATCTCCAGCCGTTCATCGCCCGAATCGATCATTGATAGCGTTTCAAATGCCCCCGAAATAAGCGCCGGATGGGCCAGAAGCAATGCTAATAAAGCTTTATGACGATTAATCATCCCTGTCGATGGCCGCCGCGCTGTTCGCGCTGCCATTGGCATGGTTCCACCGCGCATTTGCGTCCGCATGGCGGCGATTCGGTTCTCAATTTCATCACTAAAGGCGCTACGCACCTGATTATTGCCGATATTGCGAATCTGTGACCGGATCGCCTGCCAGAACTGGGCGCGCTGTTCGGGTTGTCGCACATCATGATCAGCCATGATTGTGTCCCACATCGTATCGACCAGCGACCTTGCCGTGGCGACAATATTCTTAAAACCTTCATGTCCGGCTTCGCGCAACACATCATCGGGATCCTTACCCGCAGGCAGGGTTGCAAATCGAGCTGTTTTTCCAGGTTCCAGAAGCGGGAGAAACCGTTCCAGGGCGCGCATTTGTGCTTTTTGTCCGGCGGTGTCGCCATCAAAACACAATACTGGCTCATTATGTAATTTCCACACCAGCACAATCTGTTCAGGCGTCAATGCCGTGCCTAATGGCGCGACCGCCGCCGCCACCCCGCTTTTATGAATCGCGATTACATCCATATAGCCCTCGGCAATCACCAACGGCAACTGCCGCCGCAGTCCTTCACGCGCCTGAACCCAGCCATAAAGCACCGCCTTTTTTGAAAAGGTCGGCCCCTCGCCTGAATTCAGATATTTTGGTTGTGCATCGCCAAGCGCCCGCGCCCCGAAAGCAATGACTTTGCCTTGCCGGTTTTCAATCGGGAACATCACCCGGTCGCGGAAGTAATCATATAATGACCCATCACGGTCAGATTTTCGCAACACTCCAGCGGCCAGCATATCAGCATCACTAAAGCCTTTCGCTGATAGTGCCGCCCGCAAGCCACCCCGCGGCGCATAGCCAAGCCGATAGGTTTGTATAATATGTGCATCCAGATTGCGGTTAAGCAGATAGCGCGCCGCCTCCTTGCCATCCTCACGATCCAGCGCCGCCCGAAAGAATGTGGCTGTCATTTCCAGAATATCAAGCGCGGCTTTTCGTTGCTGTGTGACCTTGGGATCCTGCGGGGCACCAATGGGCATAGCCATACCTGCCATATCGGCAAGCCGTTCAACCGCTTCCATGAATTCCAGACCATCTATTTCACGCAGAAATGAAATCGCATCGCCATGCACGCCGCAACCAAAACAATGATAGAATCCATCATCATCGACGACTGAAAAAGAAGGGGTTTTTTCCGAATGGAACGGGCATAGACCGGAAAAGCGGCGGCCTTTACGGACCAACTTTACGCGTTTGCCAACTATATCTGATAACGGCACGCGTTGCCGCAAATCTTCAATAAATTCTGGAGGCACTGCCATGACGCCATTTTCTCCACTTGGCTTCTTCTCCAATTGGCTTCTCGGCTTAAGATTAACCAACAGTGGACAAACGCGCAAACCCTCAGCCTACTGACCAGCTTTGTCATTATTGCCATTTCACCGCTGCCTATGCCCAACCTTTCGATCACGCATTATGGGTCTGGATACAGACTAATTATCCATAAGTATCGATTTTACCATCTGGCTGACTGCCGAAAAATCCATTTGTCCGGCAAAGTTAGTTTTCAATGATGCCATTACCTGCCCCATATCCTTAACCGATGAAGCTCCAGTTTCGGCGATCGTGGCTTTGATCGCCTCATTCATAGCCGCGTCATCAAGCTGGGCTGGCAGAAATGACTGAATGATCGTGATTTCGGCTTCTTCGGCTTCGGCAAGCTCGATTCTATTGCCATCACGATACATTTTCGCTGACTCGTTCCGCTGCTTGATCATTGTCTGTAGCATCGAAAGAATGTCATCATCGCTAATTCCATCCTGATTGCCATTACCACGCGCCGCAATGTCACGGTCTTTCAACGCAGCCATTATAAGGCGCATTGTCCCAAGCGCTGCTTGGTCCTTGGCCTTTAGCGCTTGTTTCATCGATTCTGTAATTCTATCTCGCATACCACTATCCAATATATCCACCTAGAAACAAAAGGCTTGTACGCAGATACGTTTCAAAGTGCAACCCTACAACATTTATATAGAATAAGCCGCTATAATAGTTTTGAAGCATGTCGGCCGCAGATATTCTCTGATAACCCGCTTTCATACTCTTGACCAATCAAGACCTGTCTTGTATCACTCCATTCGTTTGAGCGTAATAGTTTCGCCATTCGATATCTAACCAATAGCAGGAACCGTGATAATATGGGCCAGACAACAAAATCTGACCACGATTTTGCCGCGCTCAGCGCATGTCGGGATAATCCGACAGCTGTTTTAGTTCTTGAAGACGGATCTGTTTTTCCCGGAATTGGCTTTGGCGCCGCCACTACTAATGTGGGCGAAGTTTGCTTTAATACATCCATGACAGGCTACCAGGAAATCATGACCGACCCGTCTTATGCGGGGCAGCTGATCACCTTTACCTTTCCGCATATTGGCAATGTTGGCACCAATGCTCATGACATTGAAACCACCATCCCTGCTGCGCTTGGCATGATTGTGCGTCAGCCTGTGACAAATCCGGCTAGCTGGCGTGCTGATCAGGGGCTGGACGAGTGGCTTGTCTCGCATAATTTACCTGGCATTAGCGGTATCGATACGCGCGCTTTGACGCGGCATATCCGTGATCATGGCGCCCCACGTGGTGTCCTTTGTCACCAGCCTGATGGCCATATCGATACTGAATCGCTGGTCAAAATGGCCACAGCCTGGCCTGGTCTCAAAGGCATGGATCTGGCTATCGAAGTGAGCCAAAAGCACACCGATAAATGGTCTGATGGCAGTTGGGATTACAGTAAAGTTGCGCATAGGCAAACCACCGCAAAGCATAAGGTTGTCGCGGTTGATTATGGCTGCAAACAGAATATCTTGCGCTGTCTGACAGATGCTGGTTGTGATGTAACCGTTGTCCCGGCCAACACCTCAGCGGCTGATATTATGGCGATGAAGCCAGATGGTGTATTTTTGTCCAATGGCCCAGGCGACCCAGCCGCCACATCCAGCTATGCAGCAGCAGAAATCGCCACACTAATTGAGGCAGATATGCCGATTTTTGGTATCTGTATCGGACATCAGCTTATGGCGCGTGCGCTTGGTGCAAAGACCTTCAAAATGGAACGAGGACATCGCGGCGCCAACCACCCGGTCAAGGATCTGGCAACAGGCAAGATCGAAATCACCAGCCAGAATCATGGCTTTGTCGTTGACCCCGACAGCCTACCTGATGATGTTGAAATTTCGCATATTTCCCTGTTCGATAACTCGGTCGAGGGGCTTCGCCACAAAAGCAAACCTGCCTTTTGTGTTCAATACCATCCCGAATCGTCGCCTGGTCCGCATGATTCGCGATATTTGTTTGAACGCTTCACCGCGTTGATGAATCAGGGGAGATCCTAGATGCCGCGCCGTAATGATATTTCTTCCATTCTCATCATCGGCGCCGGTCCCATCATCATTGGGCAGGCATGTGAATTTGATTATTCGGGCGCACAGGCTTGTAAAGCGCTAAAATCCGATGGCTATCGCATCATTCTGGTGAATTCAAATCCCGCCACGATCATGACTGATCCGGATATGGCCGACGCCACCTATATTGAACCAATCACGCCGGAAACGGTTGCCAAAATCATCGAAAAAGAACGTCCTGACGCGCTTTTGCCGACCATGGGCGGACAGACAGCTTTGAATACGGCCTTGTCACTATATCATGATGGCACCTTAGACAAATATGGCGTCGAAATGATTGGCGCGCGAACCAAGTCAATCGAAATGGCAGAAGACCGCGAATTATTCCGACTCGCGATGCAACGTATTGGGCTGGAATGCGCCCGCGCCCGTACCGTCAATAATTTTGAAGATGCCGCCGCCGCCCTCGATTTTGTCGGTCTGCCAGCGATCATTCGTCCGTCCTTTACGTTAGGCGGCGAAGGCGGGGGTATTGCCTATAACAAAGCCGAATTTGAAGATATTGTGCGTAACGGCTTACGACTTTCGCCTGTGTCTGAAGTGCTGATTGAAGAATCATTGCTGGGCTGGAAAGAATTCGAGATGGAAGTTGTCCGCGATACGGCTGACAATTGTATCATTATTTGCTCGATCGAAAATATTGATCCGATGGGCGTGCATACAGGTGACTCGATCACCGTGGCACCAGCATTGACACTTACAGACAAGGAATATCAAAGCCTGCGTGATGCGTCTTTGGCGGTGTTACGCGAAATTGGTGTTGATACTGGTGGCTCGAATGTCCAGTTCGCCGTCTGCCCGAATACAGGCCGCGTGATTGTCATCGAAATGAATCCGCGCGTCAGCCGTTCATCGGCATTGGCATCAAAAGCTACTGGCTTCCCGATTGCCAAGGTGGCGGCTAAACTGGCCGTTGGCTACACGCTGGATGAGCTGGCCAACGACATTACCGGCGTTACACCAGCCAGCTTTGAACCAACCATTGATTATGTCGTTACCAAAATACCGCGTTTCACCTTTGAAAAATTCTCCGGTGCCCAGAGCACCTTGTCAACATCGATGAAATCGGTTGGCGAAGCGATGGCTGTTGGTCGGTCTTTCGAAGAAAGCCTGCAAAAGGCATTGCGCTCAATGGAAACTGGTCTGAACGGTCTTGATGAAGTGCCATTGCCGCAATCTGACAGCACCTTGGCTGATGATGCGATGCGCGGCTGGCTGGACGAACTTGTTCCATTCCGGATTTTGCGGATCGCACAGGCCTTGCGTACCGGCATGACTCCTGCCGAAGTGGCCGCCGCAACAGGCTGGGATATCTGGTTCCTCGAACGTATGCAGGCCATTCTTGATGCCGAGACTATGGTCAAGGATCAAGGCATTCCGGATGATGCCTATCCTTTCTTATGGTTGAAATCGCTTGGCTTTAGCGATCGCCGTCTGAGCCAGCTAGCTAATCTGCCAGCCGATGATGTAACCGCCAAACGTCTGGCGCATAATATCGTACCGACATTCAAACGTATCGATACCTGCGCTGCCGAATTTGCCTCTGATACCGCCTATATGTATTCCACCTATGAACTTGCAAGTGCTTTTTCCAATGGCACTAACAGCAATCTTGGTGGTGCGGAATGTGAAGCTGATCCGTCAGATCGTAAAAAAATTGTTATTCTGGGTGGCGGACCAAACCGTATCGGTCAAGGCATCGAATTTGATTATTGTTGTGTGCATGCTTGCTACGCCTTGTCCGAGGCTGGTTATGAAACCATCATGATCAATTGTAACCCGGAAACCGTATCGACTGACTATGATACATCCGACCGCCTGTATTTTGAGCCTTTGACCGATGAAGATGTGATTTCGGTAATCAAACGCGAATCCGAAAACGGCACATTAGCTGGCGTGATCGTCCAGCTTGGCGGCCAGACACCGCTAAAGATCGCCGCCGCGCTTGAATCAGCTGGCATTCCGATTCTGGGCACCAGCCCCGATGCCATTGACCTTGCCGAAGACCGCGAACGCTTCCAGCAGCTATTGCAGAAACTGGATCTTCTGCAACCTGAAAATGGCATCGCCCATTCGGCTGATGAGGCGCGTGCAATCGTCGAGCGCATTGGTCTGCCTGTTGTTATCCGTCCGTCCTATGTGCTTGGTGGGCGCGCGATGGAGGTGGTGCATCACCTTGATGATCTGGAACGCTATATGCGTGACGCGGTGATCGTATCGGGTGATAATCCGGTGCTTATCGACCGTTTCCTTGACCATGCTGTCGAGGTTGATGTTGATGCGCTATGCGATGGCACTGATGTCTATATCGCTGGCATCATGGAACATATCGAAGAAGCGGGCATTCATTCAGGTGACTCGGCTTGTTCGCTACCACCGCAAAATCTATCCGACGAGATTTTGGCTGAATTGCAGCGTCAGACCACCGCCTTGGCGCATGCGCTAGGCGTTGTTGGCCTAATGAACATACAGTTTGCGATCAAGGGCACCGATATCTATCTGCTTGAGGTCAATCCCCGTGGCAGCCGCACCGTGCCCTTTGTTGCCAAGACCACTGGCGTGCCGATTGCCAAGATCGCTTCACGCGTGATGGCTGGTGAAAAGCTAGCCAGCTTTAATCTACAGGATATAAAGCTCGATCATGTGGCGGTAAAAGAAGCGGTATTCCCATTTGCGCGCTTCCCGGGCGTTGACATTTTCTTGGGGCCAGAAATGAAATCGACCGGCGAAGTTATGGGCGTTGATACTGATTTTGGCCGCGCCTTTGCCAAAAGCCAGCTTGGCGCGGGTATCGACCTACCCCTTAGTGGCACAGTATTTATTTCGGTCAAGGATGAGGACAAAGCCGAATTTGTCGAAATCTGTCGAGATCTTGTCGCTGACGGTTTTTCGATCATGGCGACAGGCGGCACAACCGATGCGCTGACAGCCGCGGGCGTGCCAGCAACCCGCATCAACAAGGTCATGGAAGGCCGGCCACATGCGGTTGACGCCATGCTTTCGGGCGATATCCAGCTTGTTTTCAATACCGCAAAAGGGGCTGGTGCGATCAAAGATTCCTTCTCGCTTCGCCAGACCGCGCTGACCAACAAAATTCCCTATTACACAACTGTTTCGGGAAGCCGCGCCGCGAGTCAGGCGATCCGCGCGCTTCGTCAGGGGCAGATGGGGGTCAAATCGCTACAGGAACATCTGGCGGCCATCGGCACCTGATAGCTCCCCCGCCTTTGACCTGCAGCCTATATCAATATCCTTGCCTGTTTATATGACCTTGGGATAGGCTAGGCCATGACATAGCTTATCAAGAGATCCCATAGATGATTGCCCTTATAGTCTTGTCCTAAATTATGGGAATACCGTATATAATTTATATTATTCTGACTAAAAGCCCCCTTACGGGGCATTATGCGAACTAAAGATGACGGAAACACTGGATAGAATCACTGATGGAAAAGATACCATTTACGGCACAAGGCCTCGAAGCCATTAAAGAAGAGTTGGCATATCTCAAAGGCACCGAAAGGCAGGCCGTGATTAACGCCATTGCCGTTGCGCGTGAACATGGCGATTTATCGGAAAATGCCGAATATCATGCCGCGCGTGAACGCCAGTCCTTTATCGAAGGCCGCATTTCCGAGCTTGAGGCTGTTACCAGCCGCGCCGAAGTTATCGACGCCGCGCAACTCACCGGCGATAAGGTGACTTTTGGCACCTCGGTGGGCGTTGCCGATGAAGAAACTGACGAAGAGTCAGTATTTCATATAGTCGGCCCCTATGAGGCTGATATTTCCAAAGGGCTGGTCTCGACCTCATCGCCGATTGCCCGTGGCCTGATTGGCAAGGGCATTGGTGACTCGGCTGAAATCCATACCCCTGGCGGCATCAAAAGCTATGAAATCATCTCGATTGATCTGTTCGATATGGCAAAGGTGTAACCCTCTTAAGGTGTAACGAACGTAAGATGTAACGCCCGTTCGGGGGCGTGCCTACAATACTTATGGGCACGCCATATTTACATATTTTGTAGTTTACGGATCTTGATGCGATATGCCGAAGGTGATCTAGCTCTTTGCAGACAGGCACTCTTTCAAAGACCGCGCCATGTTGCGTATGAGGCTGAAATAATGCTCTTTGCCGCTATCGATTGTGGCGCCAAGCGGGTCTAATACACCCGTCCGCGCATTCGTGTTTTCAGTGATTGTCGCTACCAGCTTGGGTTCAAATTGTGGCTCTGAAAATACGCAAGTGGTGTTTAAGGATCGTACTTTTGATTGCAACTCACTGACACGTTGCGCCCCAGGCATGACTTCTGGCGATACGGTTAGTGAGCCTACAGCGGCAACACCAAAGCGCGTTTCGAAATACTGATAGGCGTCATGAAAAACTATATAGCCTTTGTTTTTCACTGGGGCTAACTCAACCGTAATCTCCTCAACCAGCTGATCTAACTGCACCATTACGTTAGCGGCATTCTCTTCATACGCCTTTGCATTTTTGGGATCGGCTTCTGCCAACGCCTCCTCAATTTCGTGAACAAGCGCCTTTGCGTTAACCGGATCCAGCCATATATGCGGATCAAAACCGTCATGTCCATGGTCATCGTGGTCATCATGGTCATCATGGTCATCATGGTCATCATGGTCATCATGGTCATCATGGTC
>NZ_CBFHNB010000024.1:0-5517 GCF_965657105.1 Puniceispirillum sp. (SeqCode) | reverse complement strand
TTCGTCACATCATGTGTGTCAATTAGTGCTATTGATGTTGCCTTGGTGGCGACCCCTTCAATAGGCTTTTCAAGAAATGTCTCAAGATCATGGCCAACCCAGAAAACAAGGTCAGCGTCTTGAAGTTGTTCTGCTTGTGACGGTTTCAGCGCGTATGTATGCGGCGAGCCAGCCCCATCGATGATTAGGAAGGGTTCGCCAACACCGTCCATAACGGCGGACACCAGAGAGTGAATAGGTTTGATTGAAGCAACAACGTTAATGTCAGCTTGTGCTATTGAGATATTTGAAGTGAGCATAGTTGAAGCAAGAAGGGCGGATGTCAGGTATCGCATTTTGGCACCTTTGAGCAAGATTTAGGGACAACATTATTGACGTAATGTTATAACATCACTAAATTTACATACGATCACTTGTATTACAAGATCAAATCGACATAATTCAGACTCGACATTATTCAGACTGTCCATTCACGCTAAGAGAGACAAATGCTCATATCGCTTGATAATGCTGGAATTTATAGATCAAAAAAATGGTTGGTTCGGGGGGTGTCGATGCGCGTCGAGCCTGGCGAAATTGTGACACTGATTGGACCAAACGGATCGGGCAAATCCACAACAGCGAAATTAGCTCTTGGTGTATTGGCAACCGATGAAGGAACGGCGTATCGCAAGCCAAAATTACGTGTCAGCTATGTGCCGCAAAAACTCGAATTAAGCTGGACTTTGCCTTTAACGGTAAGCCGCTTTCTGCGTCTCACGCACAAGGCCAATAAAACACAGATTCACAATGCGCTAGCCGCCACCGAAATGACGCATCTAGCAAATATGCAGATGAGCAATTTATCCGGTGGTGAATTTCAACGCGTTCTGCTTGCCAGAGCCATAATGAGTTCACCCGAATTGTTGGTTCTTGATGAACCGGTTCAGGGCGTTGACTTCAATGGTGAAATGGCGCTGTACAAGCTCATCGAAAAAATCCGTAATGAGCTTAATTGTGGTATTTTGCTCATCTCGCATGATTTGCATGTTGTGATGTCCACAACAGATCGGGTTATTTGCCTCAATGGCCATGTTTGCTGTTCTGGCACACCGGCATCGGTAACCTCTAGCCATGAATTCAAAACCCTGTTTGGTGAACACACCGCCTCTGGCCTTGCCCTTTACCAACATCAACATGACCATGAGCATCTTCCTGATGGTAGCATTGAGCCTGATGGCCATATTGAGGGCAAAGAGGCGGCTTTGGCGCATAATCACCTTACTGACAATGGCCTGTTGCCAACGGCAAGCAACACCACTGTTAGCGCCAAGAGGTCAAATGCAGATGTTTGATGATTTCTTTGTGCGTGCCGTAATCGGGGGCATAGGCGTTGCTTTGGTAGCTGGCCCGCTTGGCTGTTTCATAATTTGGCGAAAACTTGCTTATTTTGGTGACACGCTATCCCATTCGGCTTTGCTTGGCGTCGCCCTAGCATTGCTTTTTGAGGTCAATGTTACACTTGCTGTGTTTGTGGTTTCGGTTGCTGTTTCATTGATGTTGGTTTTCCTGCAACGCCGCGCCAGCCTGTCTTCAGATGCCTTGCTTGGTTTGCTTGCGCATTCCGCCCTAGCTATTGGCCTTGTCGCTTTGGCTTTCATGACCTGGGTCAGGGTTGATCTGATGGGGTTTCTATTTGGCGATATCCTATCCATTACAACGTTTGACCTTGCTATAATCTGGGGTGGCGGCCTGTCTGTGCTTATTGTGCTTGTGTTAATTTGGCGGGCATTATTTGCCGCTACCGTAAGTTATGAACTCGCCTTAGCAGAAGGTGCCAAACCGGATCATGTGAATATCATTTTCATGATATTGATGGCGGCGGTAATCGCTGTGTCATTAAAGATCGTTGGGGTATTGCTCATTACGGCATTGCTCATCATTCCGGCGGCAACGGCGCGGCGCTTTTCAAGCTCGCCTGAACAAATGGCATTTTTTGCCATCCTTATTGGCGTGATTTCAGTGTGGTCTGGGCTATTTGGCTCTCTTGAATTAGACACGCCTGCCGGGCCGAGTATTGTTGTGGCCGCGCTAATATGTTTTATTCTGTCTTTGCTGCCAATGCCATCAGGCCTATTCGGACATGATGGTCAAAACAAACGAGGCGACGGAAGCAACACCGGTGTCACAACAGATGATAAATAGTAACAACCTGTCTCAGAACCAAAAACTTGTCTTGGACGTCCTTGAAAAAGGAACAGGCGCGATGAGCGCATATATGATCCTTAATGAACTCAGGGATGTTGGTATGCGCGCACCACTTCAGGTTTATCGCGCGCTGGAAAAATTGATTTTAATTGGTCGGGTACATCGGCTGGAAAGCCTGAATGCCTTTATTAGCTGTTCGCATTTGTCATGTGAGAAAAACAGTGTGCCCGCTTTCGTAATTTGTAACAAATGTGACCAAGTTGAAGAAATATGTGACGATACTGTCTCACTTTTTCTTGCCGAATTAGAAGAAAAGACGAAATTCAAAACCTCCAAATCCAGCATTGAACTACATGGTGTTTGTGATGCGTGCGAAAATGCGTAATCCCTCTCGCTGTATCCCCTCTCGCTTCATTATCGGGGCAGTCTGCCTGATCATGGGGTGGGTTTCTGTGTCAAACGCGCACCCGCATATGTGGGTTGATTTGAAAAGCCAGATTATTCTCGATGGAAATGACAAGGTGTCAGCTATTTATCAGGAATGGCTTTTTGATGATTTTTTTTCGGCAGCGATGCTTGAGGAAGCCGCTTTGCACCCCGATGGGGTTGAGGTTGCTATCAAGCAAAAAGCTGCTGAACTTATGGAAAATCTGAAGCCCTATAATTATTTTACGCTGGCCAAACGTGATGGGGTCACTCTGCCGCTGATACAGCAAGGCGAGGCTGTAGCCGAAATCCGCGAAAATCGCTTCTGGATGGGCTTTACCGTGTTAATGAAAAGCCCTGTCGATCCTGCATCACAGGCTTTTTCTTACGCGATTTTTGACCCAACCTATTATATCGAGATGTATCATGCCGAGGGCGAGACCATTTCCTTTCAGGGCACTGCGCCGGATAATTGTCGTACGGAAATCTTGCAACCGAATCCGTCTGCCGATGCTATCGCCTTGTCCCAGTCATCCAGCCTAGACGACAACCCTGACACCACTATTGGCCGTCTTTTCGCAGAAACCATTCATGTAACATGCAAATGACTGGCTGGAAGACACCACTATTATTGTTTGGCATAGGAGCTGTTCTGACAGGCTTGATCTTTTGGTTAGGATCTGGCTTTAACCTTGTCTGGTCAGAATATTTGATCGCCGTGCAATCTGTGCAACGCGATTTGCATCAAAGCCTATCAGAAGCCTTGCGGCGTGTTGAAACTGATGGCTTTAGTGCATCTTTAGTGCTGATTGCCCTTAGCTTTTTTTATGGCGTGTTTCATGCCGCTGGGCCTGGACATGGCAAGATTGTGATCTCGACCTATTTGCTCTCGCATGAAAGCCAGTTGCGCCGTGGTGTGATATTATCACTTGCCGCCGCCCTGATTCAGGGTGTCACGGCGATAGTTATCGTTACATCGGCTGTTTGGTTTCTCGAATTATCGATGCGGCAAACACGAAGCATGGCCACTGATGTTGAAATCGCCAGCTTTGCATTGATAGCGCTAGTCGGTCTGATGATTGTGATTATGCGCGCATTACGCTTGATCAATATATTCAAGACATCTTCATCGCATGATGATGCACACCACCATGACCATCATGCACATGACTGTAACCATGCACATGGACCAACCGCCACCGATCTTGAAAGCCCGTTATCCTTCAGAACATTTATCGGCATCGTCATGTCAATCGGGATTCGCCCATGTTCTGGCGCGGTGATTGTTTTGCTGCTTGCATATGCGCTGAATCTTAAAATGGCCGGATTATTGTCCGTATTGGCGATGTCTTTGGGCACGGCTTTGACCGTCAGTTTACTGGCCACGATCTCTGTCTATCTTAGACAGACGGCCAAACGGCTACTGGTAATGTTGCCTGAGGGGAATCTGGCGCTGGGGCGCATAATGGATGTGGTTGGGCTTATCGGCGGCGTTGTCATCTTTGCTTTCGGCGCGGCACTCCTCAACATCGCGTTATTCGCGCCGGTTCATCCGTTCAGGTAAGATGAATTACAGCATGGCCAGACTCACCTTTGCCGAAGCTGACTGACACGATCAAATAACGCACCCCAAAGAATGCGCCACAAAAAGCCGCGTTAAGTGATGGCAAAAGCATCACCCCCATTAACGAAAATTTAATCAGTATGCGTTTACTATTCTCTCTTTGATAAAGGGGAGAAAGCAAATGGCACGATGGAATGAATTATCTTGGCGAGAGGATGTCTATAAAGCGGCAGAAGACTGGCGCGATAGATGTTTTTTCAAAGATGCGGCTTTGTTCAATGACAAAGCGATATGGACTGAACCTAATCTACGAGAAGTTCAGCGACGCATTATCCATAATGCAGACTATAGTGCTAAAGACTTTTGGGACAAACTCAGACTTCAACTTGAAGGGGGTGATGACGATAACTACCAATTAGTTGCTGAAATCATGTGGTTGATCTATCTATTTCCTCTTGGGCAAAAACTTGAAGGCGTAAGCATTTCTGTAAAAGCAGAAACAAAAATCCGAAGAATCAATCAAATCCTTTCTTGGGGCGGTTTACCAGACGCAAATGGACAAGTTATCTCTCATCCTGCGTTGTCGGGAATTGGGAGGGTTGGACGACGTTACAAACACTATTTTTATGCCATAGAGTTTTTACTCGATGTCACAATTGCATGGAAACTTTTGCCAACGGACACACAACAGGAACTAATTAAATCAGACAACGCATGGCAATTCTCCTTATGGTGTGATGATTTTCTGCAGGAAAAGCAAGTTCCTATGCGCCATGCACTCTTATTCTTTCTATATACAGACAAATTTGAGAGGATGGTGAGTTCTTCCGACAAAAAGCAAGTATTACGTGATTTGATTTATCTGTGTAGCAAGCGCCAGACACTCATGTTTCTAAACAATGGTGGGTTTGATTCACTGGTGGCAATAGATAAGGCCATTTTTGAGTTGCGCCAGACATTACAGCAATATCATAACCGTACAAATATTGACTTCTATCGATCCCCTATCGATGGCACTTGGGGAAAAATTGGAGCGCGATCCTTTTCTTCTAATATTAAATTGCAGGAATATGTTAATTCCTCAGACGACTTCAGCCTTGAAGCCACAGAAAATGAAGTGGGTGGTGGTCACGTAAAAGTTGAAACAAACATAGATGCCTTTCGGTTTGAGGAATTAGAACAAAAAGGCCACGCCAAGCAAACCGAGGGCGAAAGGAAGCTAGTCTCGCATTATGTTCGTGAGCGAAGTCCAAAGTTACGTATAGGCAAACTGCAAAAAGTAATCAAAGAACATGGCCATCTAAAATGCGAATGCTGTGGTACTAATGGTGATACATATT
>NZ_CBFHNB010000023.1:0-28905 GCF_965657105.1 Puniceispirillum sp. (SeqCode) | reverse complement strand
TGTTTAAACGGCTCAAGATCAGCGTTTGATAATTCTTATCACTTTTGTCAAGAACCAGCTTATTTCCCACTTTTCACGGTAATTGACGCGATGATGCCGCGGCGCGGCGCGATAGGCGTAAAGCCATGGTGACAGCCAGATTGTGCCATTATGTGCCGGTAAATGCCGCCAAATGCCGCATTCTCATTATTTGTGTCATCTTACAATCTTACAATGGTTAAAAAACGTTAAAATAAGAACAAAAAATGAACGTAATTTGAAAAAATTATATATTTCATTATCTTGTGGACGCTTTCTCATATTTTACATTTAATATATTGAAAAGCTTACCTTTTCCCATGAAAAGCAAGTTAAAACCCATTGACGACCATTATTTCCCATGGTATCCCATAATATCCCATCTTTGGGTGAATGGCGCGTTTTCTAGTTCCTCCCTGCGGAATCCTGCGCTGCATCTGAAGAATTAGGGAGTTTGAGAGTGATACCCGGTGCATGGCATTCCGCTTATGACCGGAATAACTGGCTGGCACGGCTAAGGATATAGGAGCGTCGCGTGGATTTATTTCTATCCACATTTGAGCATCGGATAGATAAAAAGGGGCGCTTATCCGTGCCAGCCCCTTTCCGTGCTGTGCTGGAACGTCGGGAGGATCCGCTTTATATCTATAAATCGCTTACCGAACCATGCCTTGAGGGCTGTGGCTCTGAGCGGATTGGCCAGATCGTTGATGCGATCGATACGATGGACAGCCTGTCCGAAGAAGTCGCGACTTTGCAGACAATGCTGTCAAGCGCCCAGGAAATGAAACTGGATAGCGAAGGCCGGATCATGTTGTCAGCCGACTTCATCGCCTTTGCCGCGCTGGATGAAAGCGCACTTTATGCCGGTATTGGCCGGTCATTCCAGATTTGGTTACCTGATCGTTATCGCAATCGTGAGACAGACGCACGTAACCGTGCCAAAACAGCGGGGCTGCCCTCGCTAAGGCTAGGCCGGAGTGCATCCCAAGATCCTCCGCATAGTGGAGGCCGCTAATGAGTGGCCAGATGCTTCACCAGTCGGTTTTATTAAACGAGGTGGTGGATGCTTTGCGCCCCGCCAATGGCAAGACCTATCTTGACGCCACTTTCGGCAATGGCGGTTATAGCCGGGCGCTTCTTGATGCCGCTGACTGTAGCGTCATAGCGATTGACCGCGATCCCGACGCGATTGCCCGTGGGCAGATGATGGTGGCTGAATATAAGCCACGCTTTGCCCTTGTGGAAGGCTGCTTTTCCGAAATGCACTCTCTGGTTCAAAGCGCATTTGTATCGACAG
Source organism: Puniceispirillum sp. (SeqCode) (assembly GCF_965657105.1). Taxonomy (NCBI): domain Bacteria; kingdom Pseudomonadati; phylum Pseudomonadota; class Alphaproteobacteria; order Puniceispirillales (SeqCode); family Puniceispirillaceae (SeqCode); genus Puniceispirillum (SeqCode); species Puniceispirillum sp. (SeqCode). The sequence continues at coordinate 27,587 of NZ_CBFHNB010000023.1, read as the reverse complement.
ACTTGGGATCCATAAATCATGCAGATGCGGCGGTTCTGGACGGCGCCGCTTTTGACCTTGGCGTATGTTCGACGCAACTTGATCAGGCGGATCGCGGCTTTTCGTTTCGTCAGGATGGGCCGCTGGACATGCGTATGTCGCAATCTGGACTTAGCGCAGCCGATGTTGTTATGACGCATGAAGAACACGATATTGCCCAGATATTGTGGGAGTATGGCGAAGAAAAAGCATCCCGTCGTATCGCCAAAGCCATTATCAAAGCGCGCAGTGAAACAACCATATCCAGCACCAGCCAGCTTGCGGCCATCATTCATAGTGTTATGCCAGCCAAGCGCCCTGGCCAGATTGATCCCGCAACGCGCAGTTTTCAGGCCTTGCGTATTTATGTCAATCGCGAGCTTGACGAGTTGAAATCTGCGCTTACGACAAGCGAGGCCATGTTGAAACCAGGTGGCATGCTGGCTGTGGTGTCATTCCATTCCCTTGAAGACCGGATTGTGAAACGTTTTCTGGCGTCCCGAAGCCAGATTGCATCACAACCGTCGCGGCATCGCCCGCCCAGCAATGGCCCAGCCCCAACATTTGAACTGCTGACCCGCAAAGCCCTACAAGCGGGGACACGCGAACGTGAAGATAACAGCCGCGCCCGATCTGCCAAATTACGTGTCGCCATGCGCACCGATGCCCCCTATCCCCGACAGGAGAACGCCCTATGCGCATGATTTTAATTAGCGCCCTTGTTCTAGCTGGCCTTGGCACAACCTTGTATCAGGTCAAAACCGGTATCGATGCACGACAAGATCGGCTGAATGATCTGCAACTGACAATAGCGGCAACCAAACGCGACATTGCTGTGCTTGAAGCTGAATGGGCTTATTTATCAAGGCCTGAGCGGATCATGAGTCTATCCAGCACGCTACTTAATATGGAGCCAATCAGCTATGACCGCATTCTGCCACTTGACGCCATCCCCATGCGCGTTATGTCAGACACCAATTCCCAAAAACCGACGCCAATAGTGCAACTTCCAGTGCCAAAAGCACCCAAAGCACGCGCCATTAACCATACAAACTCTCAAGATATCTCTGAAAAAAACACGAAAATATCGGTCGCACTTCCAAGCATCACGCTCAAAGGCAGTCATATCAAGGCCGTTACAGCTGGAAAGGATAAACCGTAATGCGGAAAGGCGGATTTCTATCTAATGTGCGTAATCTAGTGTTGCCGCCACGACCTGACCCTGCCGCATCACGGGTGATTGCAGAAATACGCCTATTGCTATGTGCGAGTGTAGCTATACTGGCTTTCAGCATTATAGGTTTTCGGATTTTCAACCTGTCAGATGCGGGCGCACGCGAGCGTATGGCCAATCAGTTTAAAACAGCGCATGTCGAGCGTGGTCAGATAATTGATCGCAAGGGGCGTCTTCTGGCGACCAATCTGCCAATTACGGTTTTGCATGCTGACCCCCGTGAAATCATGGATGTAACCGACGCAGCTTCCAAGCTGGCACCTTTGATTGCACGGTATGATGAGGTAAGTCTGAAAACATTACTGTCCAAAAAGACCCGCTATGTCGAACTTGATCGGAAACTGACACCAGCACGCCATGCCGAAATCCTGCGGCTTGGCATTCCGGGTGTTTATTTTGCCGAAAGCACTTTACGTGTTTATCCACGCGCTGAAACAGCCGCACATATTCTAGGCCAGGTCGATCCCGAACATAACGGCATTGCGGGCATCGAAAAATCACAAGACGCACATCTGGCCGCAGGCAAGGATATTCATCTGTCGCTTGATGTGGGGCTACAGGCGATCATGCGCGCTGAAATATCAAAACAAATTAATGAGTTTGAGGCTATTGGCGGTGCTGGCGTTTTACTCGATACACGCACTGGCGAAATTTTGGCGATGACCTCTTTGCCTGATTACAACCCCAATCATTTCGCCAAAGCCAGCGATGATGCGCGGTTTAATCGGGCAACCAAGGGCCTGTATGAAATGGGTTCGACCTTTAAGGTGCTGAATACTGCGATAGCGCTGGAAACCGGAGCGGCAACCCCACGTACCGAATTTGAAGTCATGAAACCACTTCGGGTGTCACGCTTTACGATCAATGATTATCACCCTAGCAAAAAGCCCTTAAATGTCGCCGAGATCATGGTGCATTCGTCGAATATCGGTTCAGCTTTGATGGCAGAAGAATTTGGCGCGTCTATTCAGAAAGAATATATGCAGCGGCTTGGCCTGTTGGATCGTTTGCCGCTTGAATTACCAGAAATTGCCAAGCCATTATCGCCAAAACACTGGAAGCGTGCCGCAACCCTTACGGTGTCATACGGACATGGTATTTCGATTTCACCCGTCCATCTTGCCAGCGCTGTTTCAACAGCAAGCAGCAATGGCCTGCGGATAGCTCCAACATTGCTAAAGCGTAAAACGGGTGATGAAATTATCAAAACGCGCGTCTTTTCCGAGCATACAGCCCGCGCCGTCAGATCCATGATGCGGCTGGTTGTTTCGCATAAAGAAGGCACCGGCAAGAAAGCCCGTGCACCCGGGTATATGGTTGGCGGCAAGACCGGTACCGCCGAAAAAGTGCAAGCGAATGGCGGCTATAATGCCAAGGCCAATTTGGCTACCTTTGTGGCAACCTTTCCCGTCCACGATCCGCGCTATGTAATCGTGATCATGGTTGATGAGCCAAAAGGACAGAAGCAATCCAGTGGCTTTGCAACTGGGGGCTGGGTAGCGGCACCAGCAGTGCGCCGAATTGTCGAGCAGATTTCACCTATCTTAGGTGTGCACCCTGTTGACGAAGAATCGCCATCAATTCGCCAGAAACTCATGCTTGATTTCAATATTGGCAATCAGGAGGCAACACTTGCATCTTTCTGATCTATTGAAATATCTGGCAGACATTCCCGATCACGCCGCGTCGATAAAGATTGGCGGCATGAGCGACAATTCGCGCGCCATCAAACCGGGCGATATGTTTGCCGCGGTGGCGGGCAGTTCGACTGATGGTCGTATTTACATCAAAGCCGCCATTCATGCAGGCGCCAATGTCATTCTGACGGATATGCGCCCTTTGGATGCCCCGCTTAATGATCTGGACATCCCCATTATCATGGTTGAAAACCCGCGGCTTGTGCTAGCCAAAGCCGCCGCCCGCTTCTGGCGCAAACAACCAGGCATGATCGCCGCGGTGACAGGCACTAATGGTAAAACATCGACAACCGATTTTCTGCGCCAGCTATGGACGCGTGTTACATGGCAGGCAGCATCGATCGGCACCTTGGGTATCAAAGGCACTCACACACGAAAAATGGATGGTAAAATCCTAGATTTACCAAAGCTTACAACACCTGACAGCGTGTCTCTGCACTCTGCCCTATCCCCCCTATGCGATGCGGGGATAACGCATCTTGCGCTTGAGGCCAGTTCGCACGGCCTTGTGCAACAACGTCTTGACGGACTCAACATCCATATCGCCGCCTTTACCAATCTGACGCAAGATCATCTCGATCATCATGATGATATGGAGTCTTACTTTGTCGCCAAATCACATCTGTTCATGGATTTACTGATGCATGCAGGTGCGGCCATCATCAATATTGATGATCCCTATGGTCGCCGGCTTTGCAAAATGCTGACAGCACAAGGTGACGCACGAAAGATTGTTTTAAAGACATTCGGCTTTGCCGATGATGCCGACTTCCAGATCGAAAACGTTACACCGATCGACAATATTCTGGAAATGGTGGTTAAGCATAACGGCGAAAGCTGGCATATCCCACTTGCCATGTCCGGCACCTTTCAGGCGGTTAACGCCTTAACCGCCGGCATCATGGCTCATATGAGTGGCCTGCCTCTACAGGACTCGCTTGGTGGGTTAGCCTATCTCAAACCAGCCCCAGGGCGGATGCAGACCGTAACGGGGCATCCACAGGGCGCACAGATTGTTGTTGATTTTGCCCATACGCCTGACGCCTTGCGCGCTGCGCTAGAAGCCCTGCGACCTGAAGTTAGCCGTAAACTTTATGTGCTGTTTGGATGTGGTGGCGACCGTGATCCGTCAAAACGGGCGTTGATGGGTGCCATTGCTGATGACGCCGCCGATATGGTGATCGTCACTGACGATAATCCACGGTCTGAAGATCCAGCCAGTATCCGTTCAGCGATTATGGCCGCCAGCCCCAAGAGTATCGAAATTACCCCACGCGATACCGCCATAAAAACCGCACTCGAACAGCTGGTTGAGGGTGATGTTCTGCTGATAGCTGGCAAAGGGCATGAAACCGTTCAATTGATCGGTGATGAAACCTTGCCCTTTAGTGACATATCTGTTGCCAGCCGGATCATTGCAGATATGACGGAGGCGCATAAATGACCGCGCATCTGTGGACAGTCGATGAAATCTGCACGCATACCAATGGCATCATGGCTGAAACAGCAATGGTGCCAGCACCGATAGATCATATCACAATGGATAGCCGCATGTGCCGTAAAGGCAGTCTGTTTGTGGCTTTGCCAGGTGCGCAAGCGGATGGGCATGACTTCCTTGCCAAGGCCGCCAATGGGGATGCCAGCGCAGCCCTTGTAGCAACGCCCGACACCTCTATTAACCTTGCACAGATCGTTGTGCCGGACTGTTTGGCAGCCTTGACCGCGTTGGCAGTTGCCGGACGCAACCGGTTTAAAGGTTCGATGATTGCCATCACCGGTTCAGTTGGTAAAACAGGCACCAAGGAGATGCTGGCGCATCTATTACGCGCATGTGGTCAAAGCCATGCGAATGAAGGCAATTTCAATAATCATATCGGCCTGCCGTTAAGCCTTGCCGCACTGCCAAAAGATAGCCAGTTTGCGATTCAGGAAATCGGCATGAATCACGCAGGTGAAATTGCCAGCCTAACGCGTATTGCCCAGCCTGATATTGCCATGATCACTCGGATTGCTGCGGCCCATTCAGGGCATTTTGATTCGATTGACGCCATTGCCGACGCCAAAGCCGAAATATTCGAAGGTATGCACGGCGGCACGGCTGTTCTGAACAGTGATGATCCGTTTTTCCCGAAACTATCTGAAGCCGCCAAGAGCGCGGGCGTCAGCCGGATTGTAACCTTTGGCAGTCATAGCGATGCCGAATTCTGTTTGCTGTCAGCGCGTCAGGATAATGATGGCATGAACATAGAGGCCGATTTATCCGGCGTTCCCGTCAGCTTTCATTTAGGCATGTCAGGACAGCATTGGGCGATGAACTCTTTGGGTGTTCTGGCTTGTATATATGCGCTGGGCGAAGATCCGGTCGCCGCCAGTAATGATCTAGCCAGTTTTGGAGATATTGCTGGACGTGGCGCACGTCATAGCGGCTTTTTCAATGGCCATGCCATATCAGTTATCGATGATAGTTATAATGCCAGTCCAGCATCGATGTCGGCTGCACTTGCCCCATTTTTAACAGGCGCGCGCCATACCGACATAATGGTATTGAGTGACATGCTCGAACTAGGCAGCGATAGCGCTGCCGCGCATGACGATATTGTTACAACCGTCGCCAGCATTGCCCCGCGCCATGTCATTACCATCGGGGCTAACTTTGCCCATGCCTTTGCCAAAGCGGCTCCTAGCTGTGATGTAATCATCGCCGACGATCCGGCACATGCAACCGACATGCTGGCACGGCTTGTTCAGACTAACGATACAATCTTTATCAAGGGATCAAAAGGTTCTGGCGCATGGCGCGTCACCGACGCTGTTCTCAGCGTCCTGACCGACAAGACACCAGCCACGTCTGCCGCCTCACACCTAGCCAAGGGCAAATTGCATGTTACCTGATTTACTTGTTCCATTGGCGGGTGAATACCAGTTCTTCAACCTGTTCCGCTACATCACGTTTAGAACTGGCGGGGCAACGGTTACAGCTTTGTTTCTAAGCCTGTTATTTGGTCCGGTATTTATCCGTTGGCTGAAAGCAAATCAGAAAGAAGGCCAGCCTATTCGTGATGATGGCCCGCAATCGCATCTGATTACCAAAATTGGCACCCCCACCATGGGCGGGTTATTGATACTGGCGGCTTTTGCCATTTCGGCATTGCTATGGACGCCGTTATCGAACCCCTATATGTGGCCTGTTTTATCAGTGGCATTGGTTTTTGGTGCTATCGGCAGTGTTGATGACTGGATGAAACTGCGCCGCCGTTCGCACCATGGCATGTCAGGACGCATGAAGATGGGGTTGCAGCTAATTGTTGCTTTCTTTGCCACGCTGGTATTCATCCAGCTATCGCCAAGCGACGTCCGCTATGGCATTTCGGTACCTTTCATGAAAGATACCATTATCGCCCTTGGCCTGTTTTATGTGCCTTTTGCCATGCTGGTGATTGTTGGGGCATCAAATGCGGTGAATCTGACAGATGGGCTTGATGGCCTTGCCATTGTGCCGGTGATGATCGTGGCTGGTTGTTTCACCTTGATCGCCTATCTAGCTGGTAACGTGAATTTTGCCAATTATCTGCAAATCAATTATGTCCCAGGTACTGGTGAACTGGCGGTTATGTGCGGGGCACTGATCGGCGCTGGATTAGGCTTTTTATGGTTTAACGCCCCCCCTGCCCGTGTGTTCATGGGAGATACAGGGTCGCTTGCGCTGGGCGGCGCACTTGGTGCTATTTCAGTGGCTACCAGACATGAGCTGGTGCTGGCGATTGCTGGCGGTCTTTTCGTTCTCGAAACAGCCTCGGTTATCTTGCAGGTTGCCTCATTCAAGCTGACTGGCAAGCGTATTTTTCTAATGGCACCTTTGCATCATCATTTCGAGAAAAAGGGCTGGGCCGAGTCAACAATCGTTATCCGCTTCTGGATCATTGCTTTCATGCTGGGCATCGTCGCCTTGTCATCACTAAAGCTACGTTAGGGGCAAATCATGATGATACCGCACAACATGTCAGGACAACGCATAGGGCTTTTAGGCCTTGGTCGTTCCGGCATTGCGGCTGCTCGTTCACTGGCAGCAGCAGGTGCGGTTACATATGCCTATGATGATAAGGCCCATAGAGACATACCATCTGGCTGCACCGCTGATAACTTTATCTGGCAGGACTGGCAAGACTGGTCATGGGAAACATTAGATGCGCTGGTCATCAGCCCGGGCATACCGCATCTTCATCCAAAACCGCATCCGGCGGCGGCAAAAGCCAGCAATATGGGCATTCCTATCATCAGCGAAGTCGAGCTGGCTTTGCGCGCCAAAAGCGACGCCCGACTGATTGCGATTACCGGCACCAATGGAAAATCGACCTGTACCGCCCTGCTTGCTCATTGTTTGGTCGAGGCTGGTGCCAAGATTGCCGTCGGAGGCAATATCGGCGATGCGGCGTGTTCACTGAAAGATCCCGGAACCAACGGTTATATCATTCTCGAACTATCATCCTATCAACTTGAAACAACGCCGTCTCTGGCACCTGATTTTGGCGTTGTGCTGAACATAACGCCAGATCATCTTGATCGCCATGGTGGCATGGATGGCTATGTTGCGGCCAAACAGCTTATGGTTACGGCAACCTGTGCTGGTGGGCATGTCATTCTAGGCAGTGATGATGATTATATGCGTGACTTTGCCAGAACGCCTGTTGCTGACATGGTAACTGTAAAAACGGTTACTTCATCAGATGCGCCCAAAGGCCGCGATAGCTCCCCTGCTCTCAAGGGTGCGCATAATGCACAAAATGCTGCCGCCATAGCCAGCATCATGCGTATATTGGGCTATGCCGAAAACATGATTGACTCAGGCATGGCGTCGTTTACTGGCCTGCCGCATCGTCTGCAACCTGTAGGACAGACAGGGCAAATAACCTTTATCAATGATTCTAAAGCCACCAATGGCGTTGCCGCGGCCAAAGCGCTGATGGCATTTAACAATATTTACTGGATTGCTGGCGGTCTGGCCAAAGATGATGGCATCGGCGCGGCAGGTGACGCCCTTGGGGCGGTCAAAAAGGCCTATCTGATTGGTGCCGCGGCTGATCTATTCGCCGGCCAGCTTAATGGCAAATGCCCTACCGAAATTCATCATGATCTTACAAGTGCGACATATGCCGCCTTTGCCGATGCCCAAAGCGCATCAAATACAGCGCATATTCTGCTATCGCCTGCGGCCGCATCCTTTGACCAATTTGATAGTTTTGAAGCCCGCGGCGATGCCTTTACTGCCCTAGCCTCGACACTTTGCGCCACGGCTTCCGGTTCTATGACCAGCTCTATGGGAGGCAGTTATGCTTGATCGTACAGATCGCTCGCTGGTCGGGGTATGGTGGTGGACTGTTGACCGCTGGCTATTGGCATGCGCCTTGATTTTGATGGTAATCGGCACCTTGCTGGTGATGGCGGCGGGACCTGCTGTGGCTAATCTTATCAGCTTACCATCACAGCATTTCGTTATCCGTCAGGTGATGTATCTTCTTCCTGCAATAGCCATTATTTTCGGCGTTTCATTATTGGAGCCGCGTCCCATCAGGGCGTTGGCGCTGATCGGCATGGTAGCCATTATAGGGCTTATGATCCTAGCAATTGTCGCTGGCAGTGAAATCAAAGGCGCGACACGCTGGATTTCGATTGCTGGCTTTAACTTGCAACCATCAGAATTTGCCAAGCCCCTATTCGCCATTGTTTCGGCTTGGCTACTGACCCTGTGGCGTGAAGGGCAAGACTTTCCTGGCTGGATTTATTCCACCGGCTTGCTGGCCATTCTGGTGACAATTCTGGTTTTACAACCTGATATTGGCATGACCGTAGTCATTACACTGACATGGGGCTTTCAGATGTTTCTGGCTGGCATGCCACTGTTATTCGTAATTGGCGCTATCGCTCTGGCACCTATTGCCTTTTATCTGGCCTATCAGAATCTGAGTCACGTGCAGATGCGCGTGGACAAGTTTTTCAATGGCGGATCATGGCAAGTCGATAAAGCGCGTGAAAGTTTTGCCGAAGGCGGTTTCTTTGGCGTCGGACCTGGTGACGGCCGGGTAAAACTAAATCTGCCAGATGCCCATTCAGATTTCATTTTTGCGGTGGCGGCCGAGGAATATGGTGCGATAGCCTGTCTGATCCTGCTTGGGCTTTATGCTTTCATCGTTCTTCGCGGCTTTACTCGGGCGATGTCAGGCGAAGGCCTGTTCTGCCTGATTGCAGCTTCCAGCCTAGTCATGCAATTTGGCGTGCAGGCATGTATTCATATGGCATCATCAGTCGATCTGATCCCGACCAAAGGCATGACCCTACCCTTTATCAGTTATGGTGGGTCCTCGTTATTGGCCAGCAGTTTGACAATGGGTTTGATCTTGGCGCTGACTCGCAAACGGACAGCGGCCGATAGTTTTGCTAGGGGGGATCAGCTATGACCCGCCTTGCACCACTTAACAAGCCGTTGGTCTGTCTTGCCGCAGGTGGCACAGGCGGTCATGTATTCCCCGCCATTGCGGTTGCCGAAACACTAAGCGCCCGTGGGTATCGAACCCAGCTATTCACCGATAAGCGCGGGGCAAAAATTGCCACGGCCAGCAATCAGGACGCGTCATCAGCCCTGCTTGGCGTGACAGTCATTGCCAGTGCATCGCCATTCCAGAGTGGCATCATCCGCCGCCTGAGTGCGCTTTTCAAGCTTGGGTTTGGCGTTGGGCAATGTCTGCTCCATTTCTGCTTGCAACGTCCAGCGGCTATTATAGGGTTTGGCGGCTATCCATCCTTTGCGCCTTTATTTGCTGGCGGCTTGTTGCGCGTCCCACGTGTTCTGCATGAACAGAATGCGTTTCTGGGGCGGGCCAATCATCTGTTAGCTCGCCATGCAGGCAATTTGGCGCTAAGTTGGGAAGGCACCCGCAATCTGCCTGAAAATATTCACATCGAAGTCACCGGCATGCCTGTGCGTGATGTGTTTCATCAGGACAGTGTATCTGCCAGCGCGCAAAAATCAGCACCCGTTAATAAGGGTGAAAAACTGTATCTGGCTGTATTTGGCGGGTCCCAGGGCGCGGCCGTTTTTGCCTCGTTGATTCCCGCGGCCATAGGGATGCTGCCTGCTGACATAAAAGAACGCCTTGTCATAACCCAGCAAGCCCGCAGCGATCAGGTTGACGCGCTAGACGCGCTTTATGCCGAAATGGGCATCACTGCCACCATCGCACCGTTCTTTGCCGATATCGCCAGCCATATCCGCCAAAGCGACCTGATCATCAGCCGGGCTGGCGCGTCGTCCGTTGCCGAGCTAGCGGCTTTGGGCGCGCCAACAATTTTCATTCCTTTTCCCCATGCCATGGATGATCATCAGACACAAAACGCCATGCAGATGCAGACACTTGGCGGGGGCCTATGCCTTGCCGAAAACGATCTGGACGCCAAGAAACTGGCCAGGCATCTGACAGACTTGTTGAATGACCCATCAGCGCTGACTGATATGGCGCGCAAAGCAAAGCAGTTATCAAGACCCGACGCGGCGGGAAGTATCACAGATTTAATCGAAGCCTGTATCAAGGGAAACGCATCGTCTAATTCGCCTTCATCTAATCAGGGGGCTGCGATATGAGCGAGTTACCACTTTCCATCGGCACAATGCATTTCACCGGTATTGGCGGTATCGGCATGAGCGGCATTGCCGAAATTCTGTTCGAGCTTGGCTATTCTGTTCAAGGCAGTGATATGTCGGAAAATGCCAATGTACGACGTTTGCGCGCACAAGGCATTCCGGTGATGGTTGGGCAAAGTGCCGAAAATCTGGGTGACGCAGCTCTGGTTGTTACATCGACCGCGATTAAAGCCGACAACCCAGAAGTGGTGGCAGCACGAGCACGATTTCTGCCGATAGTACATCGCGCCGAAATGCTGGGTGAGTTGATGCGATTGCGCTGGTCAGTCGCCGTGGCCGGCACGCATGGTAAAACCACAACCACATCTTTGGTTGCGACCTTGCTGGATGGCGCACAGATTGACCCGACCGTCATCAATGGCGGTATCATTACCGGCTGGGGTAGTAATGCCAGGCTTGGCAAAGGCAAATGGATGGTTGTCGAAGCCGACGAAAGTGATGGCTCTTTTGCCAAACTGAAACCTACTGTCGCCGTCGTCACCAATATAGACCCTGAACATCTTGATCATCATGGCAGTTTTGAGGCGCTGGAAACGGCCTTTTTGAATTTTGTATCTTCCATTCCCTTTTACGGCTTTGCCACCTTATGTATTGATCATCCTGCCGTTCAGCGCATGATGGCGCATATCAAAGATCGCCGGATTATAACCTATGGCATGTCAGCTAATGCCGATGTGCGCGCAACAAATTTGCGGGTTGAAGGTAGCAATATGCTGTTTGATGTTTTGCTATCCGATCGTCTTGTTGGCGATATGGAACGGATTGATGATGTGCTGTTTCCAATGCTGGGCGATCATAATGTCCAGAACTGTCTAGCCGCCATTGCGGTAGCGCTGGAAATGAATATCAATGCCCAAAAGATCAAAGACACACTTGCCACATTTGGTGGAGTTGGACGCCGGTTTGAAACCAAAGGCGTCAGCGACGGGGTTACGATCATTGACGATTATGGGCATCATCCCGTCGAGATAAAAGCCGCCTTGCAAGCTGGCCGGATGATGTGCGGTGATAATAAGCTGGTCGCTGTTGTCCAGCCTCACCGCTATAGCCGACTTGCTGATTTATTTAGCGATTTCTGTGGGTGCTTCAACGACGCTGATGACGTGCTTGTTGCAGATGTCTATGCCGCCGGTGAAACACCCATCGAGGGATTTGACAAAGCCGCCCTTGTTGAAGGGCTTCGTGACCATGGTCATAAAGGGCCGGCAGCGCTTGACAGTCAATCTGTGTTGGCACAGGAAATCATGAAACGCACCAGCAAAGGTGATCTTGTCATGTGCCTTGGTGCCGGTGATATCACCAGCTGGGCAGCATCATTGCCTGCCGAGCTTGACGCATTGCGGGAGGTATCATCATGACTGATTTGATAACACGCCTTCCCAAAATACGCGGCGATTACGCCATACAGGATGCCATGTCAGCGCATACCTGGTTTGGTGTTGGCGGTCCAGCTGATGTGATTTTCAGCCCTGTTGATGAAGAGGATTTGTCGCATTTCCTTGCCCATTGCGATGCCGATATTCCGATTTTGCCAATTGGTGCTGGATCCAACCTTCTGGTTCGTGATGGCGGTGTAAGCGGGGTCATCATCAAGCTGACCGATCATATGAAGCATATTCATCATGACGGCTCAATTGTGACCGCACAGACTGGCGCGCTTGACGCCGAGGTTGCGCGTTATGCTTCCAAGGCAGGCTTGACTGGACTTGAGTTTCTAATTGGCATCCCCGGCACGGTTGGCGGCGGTTTACGCATGAATGCTGGTGCCTATGGCAACGAATTTAAAGATATCACAATGATCGCGCACGGCTTTGACCGGGCTGGTAATCCGATCAGCGCCACACCAACCGAAATGGGCATGGCCTATCGGCATAGTGATGCGCCTGCTGACTGGATCTTTACATCGGCAAGCATGCAGGCACACCCCGGCGACCATGACGCTATCCGTGCACGAATGAAAGAGATTGTCGCCAGCCGCGGTGATGCCCAGCCACGCGGCGTGCGGACGGGTGGAAGCACCTTTGCCAATCCAGATGGCGGCAAAGCGTGGCAGGAAATCGATCGTGCAGGTTGTCGTGGGTTGGCAGTTGGTGCCGCACAGGTATCCGAAAAGCATTGTAATTTTCTGATCAATAATGGCGGTGCCACCGCTGAAGATATCGAAACCCTTGGTGAGACTGTGCGGGCACGCGTACGCGCATCTGGTGGCCCCGATTTGCGCTGGGAAATCCGCCGCATCGGTCATGCGCTTACCAAGTTAAACCAGCAGGAGACATCGCAATGAGTGCGCATCCTAGTCGTGTTGCCGTTCTTATGGGCGGATGGACATCCGAGGCATCGGTCAGTCGTGTTTCAGCAAGTTTTTGCGGACAGGCAGCGCGTTCGGCTGGTTGGGATGCTGTCGAAGTCGAAGTTGATCGTGATATTGCCACAAAGCTAGCCGAGATGAAACCCGACCGTTGCTTTAACGCTCTGCATGGACAGGTTGGCGAAGATGGCAATATTCAGGGTCTGTTGAACATCATGAATATTCCCTACACGCATAGCGGTCTGGTGGCCTCGGCGCTGGCAATGGATAAGGTGCTGGCCAAAATGATTATGACCACATGTGGCATCAGGGTGCCTGCCACCTTGCCATTGGTTGAAGATACCCATGTCTATCCGGAACATGCCATGCAGGCGCATGTGATCAAACCGCTGAATGACGGGTCAAGTTTTGGTGTTGTTATCGTCAAGGATGGTGATAAGGCACCTGCACGTAGCCTTTGGAATACCAATACCCAGCTATTATGCGAGCCGTTTATTCCGGGGCGCGAACTGACCGTTTCGGTGCTTGAGGGCACCGCTTTATGCGTGACCGAAATCACCTCTGAAAACAGCTTTTATGATTTTGACGCCAAATATGCCCCGGGCGGGTCACAACATATTCTGCCAGCTGACATTCCCGAAGATGTGACCTTGCAGGCATGTGAGTGGGCTGAACGTGCCTACCGCGCCTTTGGGTGTCGCGGTGTCATCCGTGCCGATTATCGCTGGAACGATGCAACCAACCAGCTATTCATGCTGGAAATCAATACTCAGCCAGGCATGACAGCCACTTCGCTGGTGCCTGAACAGGCGCGCTTTGTCGGCATGACAGGCGAAGAATTAGTCAATCATCTTTTGGAGACAGCACAATGCGACGATTAATATCGAAGCCTGGCGTTTTGCCAACAGATAAGACCAAAAAATCAAACTTGCGGCGTGAAACGCCTGCCAGCAAGACCAATTTGCCGCGTGTGAAAACACTGTTTCTGGGGTTTGTCGGCTTGACGCTGGCGGCAACTGCAACGCTGGCTTATATAGATCGTGAACGCCTGGTTGACGAGATGCTGATAGCAACAGGTAAGGCAGGGCTTAATCTGCAATTCATTCAGGTTCGTGGACGCGCACATACCCCAACAGACAGTCTGGTAGCCGCCACCGATTTACGGCTTGGCGATCCGATTTTGGGCATCAATATCGATGAGGTTCATAAACGTATCAGTGCCATTGGCTGGGTTGAAGACGTCATTGTTGAGCGCCGGATGCCATCGACTGTCAGGATTTCGATAAGAGAGCGCCTGCCTATGGGGCTTTTGCAAACGGCAGACGGGCATCAGCTTATCGACGCGCATGGCGTTATTATTAAAGGCGCCAAAGCCAGCGACTTTACCCATTTACCTGTCGTTGCTGGCGAAGGTTCAGCTAAACATGCCGAGAAAATTCTGTCGGTACTGAAAACCGAGCCTGAATTATTCGCCGAGGTATGGGCTATCAGTTATCAGTCAGGCCGCCGGTGGGATGTGCATCTGCGCAATGGTATAGAAATTCGCCTTCCTGAAGTTGAGCCGCGGCGGGCATGGTCACGACTGGCCGTGATGGAAAGACGCAAACAGATCATTAATCGTGATCTCGCTGTTATCGATCTGCGCATTCCCGAACAATTGATTGTCGAACCCAATATTCCGGTTCGAGGAAAGGGAAAAAGCACATGATCCTGCGCAATAAACAGAGCGCCATACGCCGTCCATTTGCCGTGCTTGACCTTGGATCATCCAAAGTCACCTGCTTGATTGGTGAGGCCGATGGCAAAGGCAAAGTCCAGCTTTTGGGTCAAGGCATGCATGCCTCGGCTGGCATGCGGCATGGTGAAGTCAGTAATCTGGAGCTGTTAAGCACCGTTATCGGGAAAACTGTTCACGCCGCCGAACGTGATGCCGGCACGTCCATTCAGTCGATGAGCATTGTTACGCCAGGCGGGATGCCGGTTTCGCGCCTTGGCAAACAGGCATTGACTCTATCTGACAAGACTGTGCGCCGCCGCGACATGCAACGTTTGATGGCACGCGAAAATGATGCTGATACACCAGACTCGCATCAGGCCATGCATTTGCAGACCTTACAATATGACCTTGATGATGTGCGCGGCATTGCCGACCCACGTGGTATGCGCGGTAGTTCGCTTTCGGTTGATTATACGATTGTCAGTGGCGCCCGCACAAGCCTGACAAATTTCCGTGAAGCGCTGGTTTTGAATCATCTCGAAGTTGACCGTTTCATTCATGCTGGTTACGCCGCCGGACTTTCCTGTCTGAGTGAAGAAGAACGTGATCTTGGCGGTGCCGTCATTGATATGGGTGGGGGCACAACCTCGATCTCAATTTTCATGCATGGTAAGTTGATCTATGTTGACACTATTCCAGTTGGCGGTCACCGCGTCACCACGGATATTGCCCGCATCCTGTCCTTACCTGTTGCCGATGCCGAGCGCATTAAAGCCATCGACGGATCGGTCATGCCTACCGAACTGAGTGGCACACCGCCTGCATCATTGAGCGAGGTCATGCGCAACGGCAATAGCGACAATATCGTGATACCAACGCAAGGTGACAATATCGAAATTGGCGGCAAAAGCGTCGAGCGTAATCTGCTTAGTGCCATCATACGGCCCCGGATTGAAGAAATCATCGAGCTTCTGACTTCACGCATCGACAATGCACATATGCAACATGCTGCCGGCAACCGCCTACTGTTGACTGGTGGTGCCAGCCAACTTACCGGCCTTGCCGATCTCTATGCCCATGCTACGCAGAAAACCGTCATTCTTGGGAAACCCCAGGGTGTCGATGGTCTGCTTGACGAAAATAGTGGCCCTGAATTTGCCGCAGCTATTGGCGCGCTGACACATATCAGCCGTCTAGAGGAAAATGACCCGACCGACCGACAGACACGCACCCTGTCATATGGGCCATTTGAACGTATTGGTGCGTGGCTTCGTGACAATCTGTGAGAAAGGAACGGTTAAATGCCAATCACTATCTTTATCAAAGTTTATCGCAGTCACACGCAAACCTATCGCGGGACAAAGCAGCCTGTCGCTGCCCTGCCCCTTATCGGCGTGCCTATGTGCGCTTTTTCTAGACCAACCCAAACTGAAGGGAGTCCATCATGACTATCAATCTATCTGTTCCACAAACCATGCAGGAATTGCGTCCACGTATCACCGTTGTCGGTGTAGGCGGCGCAGGTTGCAATGCTGTTAACAATATGATCAACGCCGATCTGCAAGGTGTAGATTTTCTGGTTGCAAATACCGATGGGCAAGCGCTTGCACACTCGCTAGCTAGCCAGAAAATTCAACTTGGTGGTGCGATTACGCAAGGACTAGGCGCTGGTTCAAAACCAGAAATAGGCCGTGCTGCTGCCGAAGAAAGCCTTGAAGACGTGATGGCTGAACTGGCCGATTGCAATATGGTTTTCATTACCGCTGGTATGGGCGGTGGCACAGGCACAGGCGCAGCACCCGTGATTGCCAAGGCAGCACGTGATGCTGGCATATTGACCGTTGCCGTGATTACCAAGCCGTTCGAATTTGAAGGGCAGCGGCGCATGGGTCTTGCCGATGCAGGTATCGAAGAATTGCAAAGTTACGTTGATACCCTGATTGTCATTCCAAACCAGAATCTATTCCGGCTTGCGAATGAACGCACAACCTTTGCCGATGCTTTTCATATGGCTGATACAGTGCTTCACCAAGGTGTGTGCGGCGTTACCGACCTGATGATCAAGCCTGGCATGATCAATCTGGACTTTGCCGATATTCGCGCTGTTATGAGCGAAATGGGTAAAGCCATGATGGGCACAGGCGAGGCATCTGGTGAAACCAGGGCAACACAGGCTGCCGAAGCCGCAATTAATAATCCACTGCTTGATGATACAACTATGCATGGCGCACGGTCGGTTTTGATCAATGTCACTGGCGGTTTGGATATGACCTTGTTTGAAGTTGACGAAGCCGCCAATCGCATTCGTAAGGAAATCGATCCGGAAGCGGTTATCATCTTTGGCTCGGCATTTGATGAAAAACTGGATGGCGTCATGCGGGTATCCGTGGTCGCCACCGGTATTGATGCTGCAAGTGCAAAAGCAAAGCCTCCTGTGCATCAGCCTAAAATCGAAATAGCAAAACCACCAATGACAACCAGTCCGGTGCAAGCAAATGCGATGGCTAGTGCAACAACTAATCCCGCGGCAAACACACAGCCAACCCCGACACAATCGGCCGATACAGCGTCAGCCAGCATATCGACTCTGCGTGAGTCAATCAGTTCACTTGCCAAGGAAGCTGATGATGAAGCTGATGATGAAGCTGGCAGTCTTGTTGCCAGCAACCCACAAGGCGCATCGGTAACCGAAACCGTATCAGCATCCGAAACGGACAGCACCGTTACCGCGCCTAATGCCGAAAGCCCTAGTCAGCCAGTCGAAACACAGCTAGAGCTTACCGATGCGGTAGATGCGGCTAAAACTTTGGATGCAGACGTGAAAGCTGATAGTGCGAAAGATGTGGCTATGACAGCCATTAATGAAGCAAGTTCGAGTAAAGTAGCTTCGGGTGAAGCCGTAACCGCATCAAGCGCAACAGCCAAGGCCGATACGGCCTCGCTTACATCGCGTCTGATGCCACGTTTCGATCCGCAGAATGAAGGTAATGCCAAGGCTGAAGATACCCCACGCAAAACCTTTATTCCAGCGGCACCAACGGCAATGCCGGATGAAGCAAGTGTTCCAAAGGCGGCTGAAACGCCAACCCCGCGTCCAACCAGCATCATCAAGCAGATATCCGAATTATGGTCGTCAAAGCCTGGCACAACGGATAATCAGAAACGAAGCGAGCCAAATGTGTCCGCTAAAGACACCACAGAAGACAAAACATCTTCGGTTCTGGATTTGCCACAATCTGCCGTTGTTAAACCGGCTACGGATCCGGCACCAACAGCACAGCTTGAACAGCCTGACGATGAGCTTGATATCCCTGCGTTTCTTCGCCGACAGGTGAATTAAGTAAAACTTACATCTGGTTGCATTGCTACAATCTGTAACCAAACGTGATTTGAAGAGACCCAGATACATATGTAGGTTGTATCTGGGTCTTTTTGATGAGCTTCGAAACAGAATAAAAACACTGAAAAGGCTATATAAATTGAATTTGCAGGATAATAAAAAACCGATGTATATCAACCAGCCTTTTCAGACAACTTTGGCGGATACTGTGCAGCTTGAAGATATTGCGCTACATTCAGGTCGGTTTGTTCATGCTTCAATCTGTCCTGCGGCGGCTGGTACAGGTATTAAATTCCGGCGTATGGATGTCGAAGAAAGCCTGCAAACAGTCTCTGCTCATGCTGATTATGCCGAACAGGCGCGCCTTTGCACCCGGATTGCCAATGCTGATGGCATAGGTCTGGAGACGATCGAACATTTCATGGCCGCCTTTGCGGGAATTGGTCTTGATAATGCCATCGTCGAGGTTGACGCCGGTGAAGCCCCGATCCTTGACGGAAGCAGTCAGCCGATTATTGATGCAATCAGACGTGTTGGGTTGGAAACGCTCAATGCCCGTCGCAAATATATTGTTATTACCCAGCCGATTGAAGTGCAGCTTGATAATGGTGCCTGGGCGCGGATAGAACCTGCCAACCAGCTGGAAATTGACGTTGAAATTGATTTTGAAGACAAGGCCATTGGTAAACAGAGCCTACATTATATTCACTGTGACGGCAGTTTTGAGGCAGAATTATCTACGGCTCGTACTTTTTGCCAGCTGAGCGATGTTGATCTGATGCAGAATGCCGGTTTGGCATTGGGCGGTTCGCTGAATAACGCCGTAGTTGTTGATAATGGAATTGTAATCAATGAAGGCGGTTTGCGGATGGAACGCGAATTCGTTCGGCATAAAGCTCTTGACTGTCTAGGTGACCTTTACCTGCTTGGCCTGCAAATACGTGGCAAATTGACAGCGTCGCGCCCCGGACATGCGCTTAGCATGATGCTGATCAAAGCCATATGGCAAAATAAACAGGCTTTCCAGATCGTCAGTGACGGTGCTGTGACTAGCCAGTCAGAGGCATATGTAATGCCCGAACTTGCCGCCGCCGCGGCTGTTTAGGCCCACTTGCTATCAGGTCATCTTGATTTTGACTTTCGATATTTGTGATATACCGATAATCACAATAGAATTTTCACAACATCTTCTTTTCACTTGCGTATCAAGTCGCTATTGTAATGCGTAACGGTGGGATACGCTCGCCGATGCCTATGAGTGGAGCCTGTTTTGGTAAAGCATATACCCTTGATTGTCTTAGCAAGCACTGCGCTTTTGGTAGCAGGATGTTCTTCTACTGAGGTCGAAGAACAGGTCGAGCTTCCTGTCGAACAATTATATAATGAAGCGTTGAACACCGCGCTTGCAGGGAATGCCAAGAAAGCCGCGCCGAAATTTGAGGAAGTTGAACGCCAGCATCCCTATTCATCGCTTGCCGTACGGGCGCAATTGATGGCGGCATGGGCATTTTATCAGGATAATAATTATCCGCGTGCAATCGCGTCTCTGGATCGATTTGTCGAACTAAATCCGGCGGATGAACGCGTCGAATATGCGTATTATCTCAAAGCGCTATGTTATTATGAACAGATTGTTGATGTGCAACGCGACGCGGAAATGACCAAATTAGCAATGCAGGCTTTTGAAGAACTGCTAAGACGCTTTCCCGACGGTGACTATTTTCGTGATGCGACCTTGAAAATTGATCTGACACGCTCGCATCTTGCGGGCAAGGAAATGGCGGTTGGTCGGTTTTATCTCAGCAAACAGCATTATGGTGCAGCACTACGCCGGTTTGAAAATGTCGTGACCGACTATAATACCACCAACCAGGTGCCCGAAGCCCTATATCGTATGACCGAGGCCTATCTATCGCTTGGTCTGGCTAGCGAAGCCGAACGTGTTGAAGAGGTCGCGATCTATAACTATCCGCAATCTGTATGGACTCAACGTCTGCTGGAACTTCGTGACAATCCAGAACGTGAACTCGAAGCTGGCTGGTTTGAACGCACCACCGAGTCCGTCGTAAATTTATTTGATTAAAGCCTCATGCTTCAAAGCTTGTCCGTCACTAATATCGTCCTCATTGAACAACTTACGTTGCAATTTGACGATGGGCTGACGGTGCTGACAGGCGAAACTGGCGCTGGTAAATCGATCTTGCTTGATGCGCTTGGTCTGGCTTTGGGAAGCCGTGCGAATTTTGGCTTGATCCGTCAAGGCAGTGCACAGGCACAGGTAAGCGCAAGCTTTCATGTGGATGCCAAACATCCGGTATGGGCACTGCTGGATGATGCTGGCGTTGATATTGACGATACATTAATTTTGCGGCGGCGTTTGAAAGCTGATGGAAAATCAAACGCATCAATTAATGATGTGCCTGTTTCGGTTGGCCTGCTGCATAAGGCTGGCGATCTGCTTGTTGAAATTCAGGGGCAATTTGAGGGGCGCGGCTTACTTGACGTTAGCCGCCATATCACATTGCTTGATCGCGCCGCCGGACATCAGGAGATGCTGGACAAACTATCCGACGCCCATGCGCATTGGATGCAGTCAAAGCGTAATCTGGCCACCGCAAAATTGGAACTTGATCAGGCCCGCGCCGATGAAGAATGGCTTCGCGATGCGGTTAATCAGCTTGACGCCTTAAGCCCATCACCTGGTGAAGAAGCACAATTAGTTAGCGAACGTGACATGCTTGCCAATGTTGGCAAAATTGGTGAAACGCTGGCGCTTGCTGACCATGCCCTGACCGATGAAAACGGGGCGCAAGCCAGCCTTGGCAGTGCCATGGCTGCGCTTGAAAAATCAGCTTCGCTAGCTGGGAGCGCGCTTGATAATGCCCTCGCCGCATTAAGCCGCGCTGACGCCGAATTATCCGAAGCCATCAGCGAAATCAGCGCGGTTGGGTCAAGTCTGGAAGCTGATCCAAACCGGCTGGAAACTGTTGATGATCGGCTTCACGAATTACGCCAACAAGCCCGTAAACATAACTGTGATGTTGATGGGCTGGCAGAAACGCATCAACAACTTGCTAGCCGCCTTGCCGCGATTGAGGA
This sequence comes from Puniceispirillum sp. (SeqCode), assembly GCF_965657105.1. Lineage (NCBI taxonomy): Bacteria > Pseudomonadati > Pseudomonadota > Alphaproteobacteria > Puniceispirillales (SeqCode) > Puniceispirillaceae (SeqCode) > Puniceispirillum (SeqCode) > Puniceispirillum sp. (SeqCode). Next base: position 6,481 of record NZ_CBFHNB010000023.1, on the reverse strand, counting down.
CTCGTCTGGCACCCTAGCGGAATTGGCAGATAATGAACGGCAATGGCGCGACTATTATACAAAAATGGCCGAGATAGTGTCCGACGCTCGCAAATCAGCCGCAGCGTTGCTTGACCGCGCTGTCATGGCTGAATTACCCCCACTGAAGCTTGAAAACGCGACTTTCCACTCACATATCTCACCCTTGCCTGTGGATCAATGGGGTGCGCTTGGCATGGATATGGTGCGTTTTGAAGCCAGCACCAATAGAGGTATGGCACAAGGGCCTATCGACCGGATTGCTTCGGGAGGCGAACTGGCCCGTTTTCTGCTGGCTTTGAAGGTTGCACTCGAAGATAGCAACACATCACGGACGTTGATTTTTGACGAGGTTGATAGCGGCGTTGGTGGCGCAGTTGCCGCGGCTGTTGGCGAACGCCTTGCCCGCCTAGGCGAACATATGCAAACACTGGTTATCACGCATTCGCCACAGGTTGCAGCACGCGGTGTCAATCATATGCGTATCGCCAAACAGGTAACGGATGAGAGCGTTATCAGTGGCACCGAAACGCTGAGTGACGATGCACGTACCGAAGAAATCGCGCGCATGCTGGCTGGCGAGCATATCACCGCCGAAGCCCGGGCTGCTGCAACCGCTTTGCTTGAGGGCTAGACATATGACAAGCGATCGTCCAGACCCAAGCAAGATGTCCGCTGATGACGCCACACAAGAACTGGCGTATCTGGCCGAGCGTATTGCTTATCACGATCGCAAATATCACGGCGAAGATGCGCCCGATATTTCCGATGCCGATTATGATAAGCTGGTAGCCCGAAATAATACGCTTGAAGCTAGATTTCCCGAACTGATTCGTCCAGATAGCCCAAGCCAGCGTGTTGGCACCATGGTATCCGGCACCTTTGGCAAGATACGCCACGCACAGCCAATGTTGTCACTGTCGAACGGCTTTAGCGCCGAAGATATTGCTGACTTTGTGACCCGCATTCGCAAATTTCTGTCATTGGCGGAAACCGATGACATTGCTTTTACTGCCGAACCAAAGATCGATGGCTTATCGTTAAGTTTGCGCTATGAGAAGGGTCATCTGGTTCAGGCTGCAACCCGCGGTGATGGTAGTGAAGGCGAAGATGTGACCGCCAATATTCGTACCGTAAATGCCATTCCACAAACATTGCATGGCACGCCGCCTGATATTTTTGAAGTACGTGGCGAAATCTATATGAACCGGAGGGATTTTCTGGCTCTGAATGCTGAACAGGAGCGCACTGGCAGCAAGATTTTTGCCAATCCGCGTAACGCCGCTGCCGGATCGCTAAGGCAAAAGGATGTCAGCATTACCGGATCGCGTAATCTGGCATTTTTTGCTTATTCGATGGGCGAAGCCAGCACCCCCATCGCCGCAACGCATAATGAATTTCTAAATGCTCTACGCAGTTTTGGATTTTCGGTGAATCCATTATCGCAGCATTGTCATACGCTAGATGACATGCTGGCCACCTATGAAGCTATTGGTAGCCAGCGCGCATCACTAGATTATGATATTGACGGTGTCGTTTATAAAGTTGACCGGCATGATTATCAGGAACGCCTTGGACAGGTGGCGCGCGCACCACGCTGGGCCTTGGCGCATAAATTTCCCGCAGAGCAAGCCGAAACAACAATCACCAAAATTGATATTCAGGTTGGGCGCACTGGCGCATTGACGCCCGTGGCAAGATTAACACCTGTCACCGTTGGCGGCGTTGTCGTATCAAATGCGACTTTGCATAATGAGGATGAAATAGCCCGCAAGGATATCCGAATAGGCGATCATGTCATTATCCAGCGCGCTGGCGATGTTATCCCACAAGTTGTGCGCGTGCTTGATGAAAAGCGTTCCGATGACGTCCAGATATTCACCTTTCCGGATCGCTGTCCGGTTTGTAATTCGGACGCGATCCGCCCCGATGGCGAAGCTGTACGGCGCTGCACCGGTGGATTGGCATGTGCAGCACAGCTTTTCGAGCAACTCAAGCATTTCGTATCGCGCGATGCGTTTGATATTGAGGGCTTAGGCGCGCGTCAAATCGAACAGTTTCTTGAGCTTGGCTGGGTCAAAACGCCCGCCGATATCTTCCGCCTTGAAACACGCCGCGACAAGCTAGCCACGCTGGATGGCTATGGGGCAAAATCGCTGGATAATCTATTTGCCTCAATCAATGCACGACGCATAATCGGGTTTGAACGCTTTATATATGCGTTGGGTATCCGGCAGGTCGGACAGGCCACTTCGCGGCTTCTGGCGTTGCATTACGGTGATCTGGACATGATGATGTCGGCACTTGATCCAGGAAGAAGTGAAAGCGAACATAAGATAGCTATCGCCGCGCTTATTGATATTGACCAGATTGGCGATGCAATGGCAGCCGATATAAGTCGATTTTTTGGCGATTCAGCCCATCGAAACATCGTCAGCGATCTTGCGTCCGAATTATCCATTCTACCACCTGAACGGCCATTAGATGATAGTGCTGTCAGCGGTAAAACCGTGGTCTTTACAGGCACATTATCAGGAATGTCCCGCGCCGAAGCCAAAGCCAAGGCCGAAGCCCTTGGTGCCAAAGTATCCGGTTCGGTATCGGCAAAGACAGATTATCTGATTGCCGGGGCAGATGCCGGCTCAAAAGCCCGCAAGGCCGCCACGCTTGGCGTTACGGTGCTCAGCGAAGATCAATGGCGGGCGCTTATCAACGCCCCCACATCATAAAGGGGCACATATATCACAAAGGGGCACAGGCCGCGATCAGCCATGCCTGACATGGCGGTGACACATCAGCACCAATCTGCGACAACACCCATTGATGATATATATCGACCCAAGCGATTTCCGCCTCGGACAGCATTGTCTTGTCAATCAAGCGGCGATCAATTGGCGTCATGGTCAGCGTTTCAAACTCAATAAAATCATCTGTTCCCGAGGCCTTGACCGCGATCAAATTTTCAATACGAATGCCCCATGACCCTGTCTTGTAATAACCAGGTTCATTGGATAGCACCATACCAGCCGCCACGGACAGGCTTCCGCGCTTGGAAATACTGGCAGGCCCTTCATGCACTGACAGAACATGGCCAACGCCGTGACCTGTGCCATGGGCATAATCAAGCCCCGCAGACCAGATTGGCGCACGCGCTATTGTGTCAAGCTGCAATCCGGTCGTGCCAACAGGCACATGTGCCCGCGCCAAAGCAATATGGCCCTGCAGAACAGCCGTAAAGGCCCGCCGCATTTCGGCATCAGCATCGCCAATCAGGATGGTGCGCGTTATATCGGTTGTACCAAAACGATAATGCGCACCTGAATCAAGTAGAAATAGGCTATCATTCTGGATCAAACTATCATGACCAGCCACCGCGCGATAATGGACAATGGCACCATTGGCGCCAGTGCCCGCAATGGTTTCAAAGCTTGGTGACATAAAATCCGGATGCGTCGCACGCATCGACAGTAATTTATCAGCCACGGCACTTTCCCGCATCTGGCTGACATCGGCATGATCCAACCAGCATAGAAATTCAGCCATTGCGATGCCATCAATCTGGTGCGCTTTACGAAAACCATCCAGCTCGACTGGATTTTTCTGTGCTTTCATCTTTGTCACCGGACAAGGCGCCGTGACAATATTAACATCACTATCTGAAATCACCTGATGCAAGGCTTTTGGCAGACTTGCAGGATCAATCATAAAGTCGCACCCAGCTATCGGTTCCAATAGTTCGTCAAGCTGTTCCAATGGCACCACGGCCATATGCTCGTTCAGAACAGGCAGCATACGCTGGCGGTCAGCCAATATGATCAAACCATTCTCGCGATGATACAAGGCAAATGCCAATGTTACCGGCGTACAGGCAAGGTCGTGCCCACGTATATTTGCAAGCCAGTTAACAGCATCCGTACGTGACAGTAAAACCGCATCACATCCAAAATCTGTTAATCTATCGGCTAACCGATCAAGTTTGCTGTCGATCGTCTCGCCAGCTATATCATCAGCCATTATATGAGCTGGTGTGACATCGGCGATGGGACGATCCTGCCAGATCATATCAACGGGATTAAATGCCATGGCTTTTAACGACAATCCAGACTCACGCATCACAGCCGATAATTTATCAAAAGCCGAAAGCGTAATCAGGCGTGCATCAACACCAATCGTCCTGCTGGTCAATGTTTGTGTTTTCAGCCAGGCACCGATGTCAATATCAGGCATCGTATGGCATGACCACGCCGCAGCGTCGGTCTGTTTTTCCATCTGCAAACTATAACGGCCATCGCTGAATAATGCGGCGTGCTCGGCAAAGATAATCGCGGTGCCTGCCGAACCCGTGAAGCCCGAAATATAGGCCAAACGTTCATCACCAGCGGGCACTTCCTCGCCTTGATACATATCTTCACGGCCAATCACCCAGCCATCAATATCATGCGCAGCCATCTCTGCACGAAGTGCCCTTAAACGTTCGGAAAAAATCTGTGCTGTCATTCAGAACTCCATAAAGCCGGCATCTGTCCTGCTTGTCGCGGACGCATAACCAGACTGGTCCACTCACCAATACGAATTTTCGCCCATAGGCGCGCACCCACCATACCATAAGCCTGTGCCACCATGGTCGCCTGATGATTCAGAATACCAGACAGGATCAGCCAGCCATTATCAGCCAGATTCGGCATCAGTGAGGGTGCCATCTTACGAAGCGGGCCTGCAAGTATATTGGCCAGAATGATGTCATAAGGGCCATTTTGCCTAACCGAACGCCCAGAAAAGCCTGCTGATACGCCAAGCCGCATCTGTGCTGGGGCAATGTTATTTCGGATCCGATTCGCCTCTGCTACCTTGATAGCCACAGGATCATTATCAGCACCCATAACCTGACAGGATGGCCATAATTTTGCGGCTGCCATGCCAAGAATTGCAGATCCGCAACCCATATCGAGCGTATGGCGCGGCGCCCCACCTTTGTAACGGCGATCAATCATATCCATCGCCCGCAAACAGCCCTCGGTGGTGGGATGCGTGCCAGATCCAAAAGCCTGTGCTGCATCAACCAGAAGCGGCAGACTTGCTGGCGGTGGGGCATCGTCTATATGACTGCCATATATCCAGAAGCGGCCAATATGAAGTGCTGGAAAAGATGCCCGGTTTTCGGCAAGCCAGTCGCGCTGGGGTAATTGTTCAATCCGCACAGCAGATGATGCCAATCCATGCTGGTCAAAAACCGGTGCCAACATCTGCGCGATCACATCTTGATCCGGCGGGAACAGGAACAAAGCTTCAATATGCCAGTGCTCTTGCGGCGTTCGCACATGCGACGTGGCCTCGCTTTCAAGAAGCTCACTAAACACGGTTTCAAAACTGGCAACAACCTTTGCATCAGTAACGTCAGGTAGGTCAAGACGAACAGCATATATAATAGTCATGGTTTGCTCACAAATCCGGACACAACCTTTTTGTGACCTGCTTTATCAAAAGAAATTTCCAGCTTGTCACCTTCAACATTAACAACATTGCCCATGCCAAATTTCTGATGGAACACCCGATCACCTCGATTAAAAGCCGCACCATTGGCTTCGGCAACAAAGCGGTTTTCTGCACCTTGTTGTTGGCGATTGGCCATGCGCCGCCATCCTGGGCCATAACCTTGCTGGCCAACGATATCCGATGCCCCACTGATATAGGCTGGCGAGACACGGCCAATGCCCATACCCTGTGCCATATCTTCAATTATATTTTCGGCTGGTAATTCCTGAACAAACCGTGAGGGAATTGCCGATTGCCATTGGCCATGAACGCGGCGGCTACTGGCAAAGGAAATATGAACATTTTTACGCGCCCGGGTGATGCCGACATAGGCAAGACGGCGTTCTTCTTCGAGGCCGATAGCCCCATTTTCGTCCATGGTACGCTGGCTGGGGAAAATACCTTCCTCCCAACCTGGCAAAAAGACCGTATCGAATTCCAAACCCTTGGCGGCATGTAATGTCATCAAGGTGACTTCGCCTTGTTCGGATATTGTATCACCATCCATCACCAGTGAGATATGCTCAAGAAATCCCTGTAGTGAGTCAAAATCCTGCATCGCACTGACAAGTTCGGTCAGATTTTCAAGACGGCCCTCGGCATCAGGCGATTTATCCATCTGCCACATCGTTGTATAGCCAGATTCATCAAGCACCATCCGCGCCAGATCACCTTGATGCAGACTTCCAATCTGGTTACGCCAGCGTCCAATATCCTGAACAAATTTGCCAAGTGCTGTGCGCGCAGCAGGTCGCAATTCTTCGGTCTCTACCAGATCAATAGCCGCCGCCAGAAGTGGTTTTTGCGAGGCACGTGCCTGTATATGGATAGCCTGAATGCTGGCGGTTCCCAAGCCCCGCTTGGGTACATTTATGATCCGTTCAAACGCAAGATCATCAGCCGGTTGTGCAATCAGCCGTAAATAGGCAAT
>NZ_CBFHNB010000022.1:0-29533 GCF_965657105.1 Puniceispirillum sp. (SeqCode) | reverse complement strand
TACACTGACCAGTGAGATAGAGAATGTTGATATTCCTGATCTGATATCGTTGTTTGATTTTACTGATGATAATCGGTACGACGTGCGACGGCTTGAGCAGGGGCTTGTTGACATCACCAACCGCCTTGGCGAATTTGGCTATGCCTTTGTTGATGTGCGCCCTGAAATAACAACTATTCCTGAAGATAGTGTTCTCGATATTCATGTCACCGTGGGCAAGGCGCGTAAGAATTTTGTTGAACGCATTGATATTATTGATAATACCCGTACGCTTGATGATGTTATTCGCCGCGAAATGGAACTTGTCGAGGGAGATGCGTTTAACACCCTCAAGCTAGAGCGTTCAGAACGGAACATTCGCAATTTGGGGTACTTTGCCACGGTTGATGTGCGCAATATTCAAGGCAGTAGCGAAGATCAGACAATTTCACAGATTATTGTTGAAGAACAATCAACTGGCGAATTCAGTGTTGGTGTCGGTTATTCGACCTTGGATAAGACCAGTTTAAATCTGGGCATCGCCGAGCGTAATTTCTTGGGCTCAGGCCGTTCGGTGCGTGCCAGCATTGGCCTTTCTGACTCAAAAACAGATTTTGTTATTGGAATTACAGAGCCTTATTTCCTTGGCCGTAATCTGACTGGCAGTGCGTCTCTGTTTAATGAAAAGACGAAGTCCAGTTCGGTAACAACGAAACGCACAGGTGTTAGTTTCGGCGTTGGCTTTAGTGCGGCTAATGATATTTATCATCAAGTCAATTACCGACTTGATCAAAGTGAAACGACTGACTCATCAACAACCGCGACGTCGGTGACGGGAGAAAATGGAAAAAATATTCTAACATCTTCGGTCAGTTATACGCTGGGCAAGGATACGCGTGATAACCGATTCGATCCCTCCGAAGGGTATCTGATGGAAATATCCGAAACCTTTGCTGGTTTTGGTGGTGATGCAAAATATTCGCGAACTGTGGGTCGCGCGGCTTATTATCAACCCTATCTGTTTAATGCCGTTATATTGGGGGTTCGTGGGCGTATCGGGCATGTAACTGGTTTTGGTGAAAAAGTTACACAATCACAACGCTTCTCGCTTGGTGGTCGGCTTGTACGTGGCTTCACGGGTTCAGGCATTGGTCCGCGTGATACAGGTTCTAAGGCGGCTGTTGGTGGAAATAATATGTATGCAGGATCTGTTGAAGTTGTATCAGACCTTGGCCTAAGCAAGGATATTGGTCTGCGCTGGACGGCATATACCGATTTTGGTTCGGTATGGGGAACAGATTATCCCTCAGGCGTAACCAAGCCTAATGATCAAGCTATGCGGGCATCACTGGGTGTGGGTGTTCTCTGGGATACTGTTTTGGGGCCGATGTCATTCTACTGGGCTGATCCGATATCAAAACAATCGCATGACGAAACCAAACGGTTCCAACTATCGATTGGTACGCGTTTTTAGACATTGTCTGGCTGGAGCATGGCGTAGGCCGTTAAGATGATGTATAGAACAAACAAATAGCCTTAGCTTTGTCAAAACGCTTTGGTCTGCGCGATGAGGAAACTGGATTATGCATTATCGATTAGCTAAACATGCGATTTTTTGGCTTGTTGTTTTTGTCCTTTCCGGGCCTGCAATGGCTCAGGACGCGACCACACAGGATCCTGACTTAGATATTACACGAATAGGCCTTGTCGATATTGAGGGTGTTTTACGCTCTGCAGTTGCGTCCGATAAAGTGCGAAAATTGCTTGATGAACAACGCGAAAAATTCCAGCAAGAGTTTAGCGTTACTGAAAAACAGTTACAGGATACCGAGCGCGACCTGACGTTAAAGCGTGGGGTGATTTCTGATGCTGAATTTGATCAACAGCGTATTGCCTTCCAGAATAAGGTAACCCAGTTACAACAAGATATTCAGTATCGCCGTCAGGCTCTTGATAGCGCCTATCAAAAGGCACAAAATGATCTGCGCGCGTTGGCCATAGACATCCTTGCCGAAATTGCCGCTGAAAAGAAACTTGATCTTATTTTGGCGCGAAATTCTGCATTGATATTTTTACCCCATTTTAACCTCTCTAACGAGGTGCTTGAACGTCTGGATGAGCGCACGAAAAATGCAAAAATTGAGATTGAAATTACAAATCCTGACAAGAATTAGGATAGTTTGGTGACAATTAATCGCACATTCTATGACTTTGACGAAACGGTGACTGTCGCAGATATTGCTGTCATTGTGGGGGGTGTTGTTGTCGCGCCTTCAAGTGCCATATCTGCATCCCTTATTACCGACATAGTACCTTTGCACAGCGCGACTAGCGAGGCTTTATCCTATATATCAAGTCCAAAACATTTAGCCGGACAGGTTATTCCTGACAATGCTGTCATTCTGGCACCTGAGTCATGCCAGAACAGCCTGCCTGATGCTATTCATCTGATCATTGTGGACAATCCGCGCCTTGCCTATGCCAAGGCGGCGCAACGTCTTGTAACAGAACGGGTTGCCCCCAAAGCGCATAGGACGACCGCGGGGATTGCGCCTGACGCCCGCATTGATCCGACAGCACAAATATCACCCCGCGCGACAATCATGCACGACGCTGTCATTGGGGCGGGCACCATTATCGAGGCCGGTGCGATCATCTATCCTCATGTTACTATCGGTGCGCAGTGCCATATTTTTGCCAATAGTTCGATAGCTTTTGCTGATATCGGCGATCATGTTGTCGTGCGTAACGGTGTTGTCATTGGCAGTGCTGGATTTGGTCTTGAGCTGGCTTCAGAGAGTGTTGTTAAGGTGCCTCAATTAGGTATTGTGCGCATTGCTGATGGTTGTGATATCGGATCGAATAGCACGATTGATCGTGGTGCTTTGGGCGATACAATAGTGGGCAAAATGGTCATGCTCGATAATTTATGCCACATTGCTCATAACTGCGTTATTGGTGACAATTGCATGATCGCCGCGCAGGTTGGCATGGCAGGTAGTGTTACCTTGGGTAAAAATGTTATCATTGGCGGACAGGCTGGCATATCCGGACATTTAACGGTCGGCGATGGGGCTATAATTATGGGGCATTCGGGTGTAACTAAAAATATAGACGCCAATACAACCGTTGTTGGCTTTCCAGCCGAAGCAAGTGGTGATTATTGGCGTAAGCTGGCTGGGTTACGTCGTCTTTTGAAACAGTCAGACAACAAAAATTGACAAGGGTATAATGATGGGTGTGGATACAGTAAATTTGAACATTGACGAGATTAAAAAGCTAATCCCGCATCGCCCACCATTATTGCTGATTGATCGGGTCGAAGACTTAATTCAAGATCAGGAAGCAACAGGTATCAAAGCTGTTAGCATGGGGGAGCCCTTTTTCGTTGGGCATTTTCCTGATTTTCCGGTTATGCCAGGGGTTCTGATTGTCGAGGCTTTGGCACAGACGGCGGCCTGTATGGTAGCTGTCACGCTTGGTGATGCCACCAAAGGCAAGCTTGTTTTCTTCACCACTATTGAAAAAGCCCGCTTTCGCACACCGGTGCGTCCGGGTGATATGATGCGCCTGCATGTTACAAAAACCGCTGCCAAGGGGCCTTTGTGGAAGTTTACCGGTATTGCATCCGTTGATGGTAAAACAGTTGCCGAGGCCGAATTTGGCGCGATGACTGTCGATCCGGCGCGTTAGGTTATGGGCAGCTCAATGGATCAATCAAACCTTACCAGCACCGATATTCATCCAACGGCCATTATCAGTAATGCCGCGACCATCGGTTCTGGCGTCTCTATAGGTGCTTTTTGTGTTGTTGGCGATAATGCCGTGCTTGGCGACGGTGTCAAATTGATGAGTCATGTGGTGGTTGATGGCCATACATCGATTGGCGCTGGCACTCAAATTTTTCCCTTTGCTGTACTTGGTTGCGCCCCGCAACATACCCGCTATGCCGGTGAAGCATCGACATTGGAGATTGGCGAAAATTGTGTCATTCGCGAGCATGTCACCATGCACCCGGGCACAGCGATTGATAATATGCGCACCATCATTGGTGATAATGGCTTGTTTTTCGCAGGTGCGCATGTCGCCCATGACTGCATTGTTGGCGATAATGTTATTTTTGCCAATAACGCATCATTAGGCGGACATGCCAAGATTGGTGACTCTGTCATGCTTGGCGGTTACTCGGCGGTACAACAGCATTGCCGTGTGGGTAGTCATTGTATGCTTGGTGCTCATTCGCTTGTTGATTCGGATGTGGTGCCATTTACTATCGCTGTTGGTAATCGCGCGCGTCTGTCTGGCATAAATGTCATTGGTCTGGCACGGCGCGGCTTTTCTGATGAAAGCGTAAGTGCGCTTCGCGCCGCGTTCTTGATGTTGTTTAGTGGTGCGGATATTTTTGCGACCCGCGTTGAAACAACACGCGCTCATTTTGCTGATGTTGCCGAAGTTCAGGACATGATTGCCTTTATTGACGATGCCGGACGCAACGGTGTTTGTCAGGCGGCCAAACGCTGAGGGCACTATGACAAAGCTTGCCATTATCGCTGGTCAGGGACACATTCCCGTCGATATTGGCCACGCCGCCATTGCACATGGTTATGATGTTGTGATGATGCCTTTGGAACATCAGGCAGATGCTGATTACAGCGGCTTTCAGACTGAGCCTATTGGTTTAGCGAATATCGGACGTACGCGCAAATTGATGCTGGATTACGCCTGTGATGCCATGATTATGGTTGGTAAGGTCACACGCCCTCCCATTGGTGATTTACGCCCTGATATGGATGGGATGAAATTGCTTGGTAAAATGCTTATGCGTGGCGATGATCAAACTTTACGTCTCGTTGCTGAATATTTTGCCGAGGTTGGCATAAAGGTCGTGGCCGCCAGTGATATAATGCCGGATCGACTTCTTGCTGAAGGGCTTTTGGCTGGGGCTAGGCTTGGTAAACAGAGCCGTGCTGATATTGACCTTGGATGTGCGGTGCTCGATAGCATCGGCGCGCATGATATAGGCCAGGGGATTGTCGTGCAGGATGGCCGGATTATTTCAATAGAGGCAGCAGAGGGCACTGATGCTATGCTGGCACGTTCGGCTGATCTGCTTGATAAGACAGCTAGCGGTGCCGTGTTTGTGAAAATTCCGAAATCTGCTCAGGATACAAGCCTTGATATTCCCTTTATTGGTCTTGAAACGGTCAAAGCTGTTACTGATGCCGGTATCCGTGTCATGGCCATCGAAGCTGGTGGGGTTATGCTGGCTGATCCACGCGACGAGGTAATCGCTGCCTGTATCGCTGGTAACATATCATTAGTAGGGTTAAAACCACGGAATCAACGATGAGCGCGCCGATCTTTATTCTTGCCGGTGAACCTTCCGGAGATGCGTTGGCTGCCCGGATGATGGTGGCGATTGAAACAAAATACGGTAAACAGAACTGGATCGGGGTTGGTGGCGACAAGATGCTGGCACAAGGTCTGAAACCGCTGGCTGATATGGATCAATTATCGATTGTTGGCTTTTCCGCCGTCTTAACCGCTTATTCAAAACTTTCAGCACTGGCTGATAACCTTGTCGGGCAGATTGTTGCGCATAATCCCAAACTTGTCATGACTGTTGATGCAAAGGGGTTCTCTATCCGTCTTGCCGCACGGTTAAAGCGCCGCACGACGCGCACGAATATGCACATACCTATCGTGCATACGGTGGCGCCGACTGTCTGGGCCTGGGGGGCGTGGCGGCGGCATAAATTTGCCCGTCATCTTGATGGGTTACTATGCCTGTTCCCGCATGAGCCTGCATTCTTTGAAGGGCTTGATGTGAAAGCATCCTTCATTAGCCACCCCGAGGCTTGGGCCATTGAACATGGATTAAAAAAACCGGCGTTCGCCGCACAACAATCGCATATGGAAACACATAAACTGTGCTTGTTACCGGGAAGCCGGCGATCTGAAGTTAGTCTGCTTCTGCCGCGAATGCTTGCTGCGCTTGATATTCTGCATGAACAGGGTATTGCTTTAGATGTGACATTGCCAACCGTATCGACTGTTCACGAGCAGGTTGAACATATATCTGCCAATCATGGCATAGCCCATGATATATCCATTAATACAGGGCGTGAGGCCTTTCTGACCGCTATGATCACTGCTGATGTCATGATGGCGGCTTCGGGAACTGTTACATTGCAGACGGCGCTTCATGCTGTGCCGGGTGTTGTATGTTATGCCACCTCGCCATTGTCGGCATTTATCGGGCGGCGTCTGGTCAATATGGAAAATGTTGTCTTGCCTAACGCTTTGCTTGGTCGGCCTATCTATCCATTCCTCTTTCAGGAACAAGCAACGCCGCAGGCTCTGGCAGCATCTGTACAAAACATATTGGCCGACGAACAAGCACGGTCAAAAGCCTCAGCTAGCGCTCGTGCGCTGACTGATATGATGCGCGGCGGTGGTAACAATTTTGATGATATGGTGGCACAGGCCATGACACCTTGGCTTGCAACCAGCCTCAAAGACAACCGATCTGAAAAGGCTTGATCTAGCTGACTGTGATCGTGACTGTGATCGTGACTGTGATCGACAGCTTAGCGCTTGGACACGTCAAGATACGGGCGTTCGCCTGGGCCTGTATAAAGCTGGCGTGGGCGACCGATACGCTGGGCGGGATCCTTGATCATTTCATTCCACTGGGCGATCCATCCAACAGTCCGTGACACAGCAAACAGAACAGTAAACATCGAGGTGGGGAAGCCCATAGCTTTGAGGATGATGCCCGAATAGAAATCTACATTTGGATATAGCTTTTTATCAATAAAATACTGATCTTTAAGTGCAATATCTTCAAGTTCCATAGCAAGTTCTAAAAGCGGATCTTGAATGCCTAATTTGCCAAGCACATCATGGCATGCCTTACGCAGAACCTTGGCGCGTGGATCAAAATTCTTATATACGCGGTGGCCAAAACCGAATAGCCGGAACGGGTCATTTTTATCACGGGCTTTGGCAATATATTCAGGAATATTATCCTTATGCCCGATCTCGTTCAGCATATTAAGAACCGCTTCATTAGCCCCGCCATGCGCTGGCCCCCACAAAGAGGCGATGCCAGCTGCGATACAGGCAAATGGGTTAGCTCCTGAAGACCCTGCCAAACGCACGGTAGAGGTTGACGCATTTTGCTCATGATCGGCATGCAGGATGAAAATCTTGTCCATCGCATCGGCCAGAATGGGGTCAACGACATAGGGTTCGGCAGGTACCGAAAAGCACATATGCAGAAAATTCTCGGCATAGGACAGTTGGTTATTCGGATAATTGAATGGTTGACCTTGCGAATATTTATACGCCATTGCGGCCAAAGTTGGCATTTTGGCAATCAGGCGACGTGATGCCACCATGCGCTGCTGTGGGTCGTGAATATCGGTCGAGTCATGATAGAAAGCTGATAAGCCGCCGACAACACCACACATAATGGCCATCGGATGCGCGTCACGCCGGAACCCGCGCAGAAAAGTCGAAAGCTGTTCATGCACCATTGTATGCCGGGTGATCGCTGTATCAAAGCTGGCTTTTGCCTCGGCGCTTGGCAATTCCCCTTCAAGCAACAGATAGGCAACTTCCAGAAAATCAGATTTATCGGCAAGCTCGTCAATCGAATAGCCACGATGCAAAAGCACACCCTTATCACCATCGATATAGGTCAGGCCAGACACGCATGATCCAGTTGCGCCATAGCCAGGGTCAAAGGTAAACATGCCGGTTTCGGCATAAAGCTGTCGAATATCAATAACATCAGGGCCGATTGACCCTTTATGAACAGGTAAATGTGTAACCTTGCCGGTTTCATTGTCGGTGATGGTGATCGATTTACCAGTGCTCGAATTGTCAGCCATAATGTTATCCTTAAAGACGTTTCACGAACCATAATAGGCGCACAAAATGCGCAGGACTCTTATTGGGGGCGAAGTGATTTTATAAAACAAATAACCTTTATTTGCAAGCCTCTGCAACCCGCGCACGCACTTCGTCGGCCCCTAAAGCGGCTAACACGTCGATGATAGAGGGGGACTGTTGCATTCCTGTGACAGCGGCACGTAATGGCAGGCCGATATCCTTCATTTTCAGATTATTTTGGCCTAGCCAGTCCTTTATATTCTGCTTTAACGCCTCTAACTCCCAGTCGTTCTTGGTCAGATCCTGCATCAATCTGGAAATATTCTCCTTTGCCTGATCGGTTAACAAGGCCTGCGCGTCATCGCTGATCACCGGTGCACCGTCATGCAGCAGATAACCAATAGCATTAGCAATATCCAGATGTGTTTTGGCGCGTTCGCTCAATAGCGGCAGTAATGTTGTCACTCTGGCTTCGGCTTCTGGGCTTGACGCATCCGTCATCGACAGCACCAACCTAACCAACTCTGCTGGTGCCATATGGCGCAGATAATGCGCATTCATGTCATACAGCTTATCGATATCAAAGCGTGACGGCGCGCGTCCAACCTTATCCAGGCTAAACCACTTAACGGCGTTCTCGCGTGAGATGATTTCGTCATCCCCATGCCCCCAGCCCAGCCGCAGCAGGTAATTGACCATAGCATCGGCCAGAAAGCCCATATCCCGATAAGCATCAACACCAAGCGCGCCATGTCGTTTTGATAATTTGGCACCATCAGTGCCATGGATCAGGGGAATATGCCCGAAAACCGGTATATCCCACCCCATGCCCTGATAGACCATATATTGCCGGAACGCATTATTCAGATGGTCATCACCTCGGATTACATGTGTCACGCCCATATCATGATCATCAACAACCACAGCCAGCATGTAGGTTGGGGTGCCATCAGCGCGCAGAATCACCATATCGTCAAGCACGCTATTTTGCACAGTCACCGCGCCCTGAACCGCATCATCAATGGTTGTTGCCCCATCATCAGGCATTTTCATGCGCACGACATAGGGCGTATCCGTTGGGGCGTCAGTGCGGTCACGCCAAGGCGAGCGCACTGTTGTGCCATTTTTGCTGGCGTCTTCGCGAATGGCGGTCAGTTCGTCAGTGCTCAGATAGCAACGATAGGCGGCTCCACGTTCGATCAGCGTTTTGGCCACATCGACATGACGTGGTGCTTGGGCAGATTGGCTCACCGCAGGTGCATCTCCGCCAAGCCCTAGCCACGCAAGCCCATCATGTATCGCCTTGATCGCATCCTCGGTCGATCTTTGCCGGTCAGTATCTTCGATCCGCAGCAAATAGGTGCCGCCATGATGACGTGCGAATAGCCAGTTGAACAAGGCAGTACGGGCGCCGCCAACATGCAGATATCCTGTAGGAGAGGGAGCAAAGCGGGTAACGACATTCATAATTTATTAAGGCCTTTCCGGTTAGGTTATCCTTAAGGAGCAGGGCAAATGGCACTAAAATCTGGTTCAATGCGGAAAATGCACCTATTTGACGGCCTTATCAAGCCGGAAAAAAGGGCGTTATTCTATGCCGCCTGTCTTATCACAGCCATTGCGCTTTTTCACAATCATGAAATCTCTAATCCGCAAATTGTTTTCATCCACGCAATGCTTGCGCTGGGGCTTTGGCTAGGCCTATATGCCGTTTCCAGATCGGCTATGCTGACGGGCTTTTCGGCACGCTGTTTGGTGACCGCTATCGTCGGCATTGCCGCCGCGAGTTTACAGATCATGCTACATCCGCCGCAATCGCTGGATAGGGGAATCACCGTTACCAGCAGTGGCACCGTGACCGCGATTGATGGGGCGATGGATCGCCGGATCAGGCTATGGATCGCGCTTGACCGTCCTTATAGGGAATTATCGGCGGGGCGGCACCCGCTTATCCGTATTTCAACAGACCGTGTATCGTCACTGCCGACCATAGGCGATCATATTGCCTTCACCGCGCGCCTTTATCCATCACCAACACCGATATTGCCGCGCAGTCCTGATTACGCCCTACAGGCGCAGATACGCAATGTCACAGCCAGTGGTTTTGTGATTGGTGATTTGCAACATGATGGCGGCCAGCGGGATAGCCTAGCAGATCGCTTGGGACGGTTCCGCAATCAATTTGCTTTGCGGCTATCTACGGATATGAATAAGCCAGCAGGCGGTATTGCCGCCGCTTTGATGGTTGGTGATCGTCGTTTTATCAGCGAGGCGACCTATGAAACATTCCGTAAATCTGGATTGGCGCATTTACTGGCCATTTCGGGTTTGCATATGGGGTTGCTATGTTTTGGGGTGATCGCGGCAGCACGGGCATTGGCCAGCCTCGCACCTAGTTTTTCAATGCGTGTGCCAGTCCATAAATATGCCGCCTTAGCTGGTGTGATAACCGGGCTTGGGTATGTGTTTGTCTCTGGCGCATCGATCAGCGCGGTGCGCGCTTTTATCATGGCTCTATTTGTCATTTCGGCTATTCTGCTTGACCGGCTTGCTTTGACATTACGTAATGTAGCTTTGACAGCTATGTGTGTTCTGATCCTTAATCCGGCAGCGCTTTACACAGCCAGCTTTCAGCTATCCTTTGCCGCGACCATTGCTTTGGTTGCTTGGTATGAGTTTCACGCCACGCGCCCCCGCTTGATCTCGGCTTCACGTAACCCATTATTGGCTTATGTTGGTGGTGTCATCATCGCGTCACTGATTGCCTCAACCGCAACCGCGCCATTCACAGCGCAACATTTTGGTTCGATAACCCCGTGGGGAGTGGTGGCGAATATATTGGGTATTCCCTTAACGGGGTTATGGATTATGCCCAGCGGCATTCTGGTTGTCTTAGGCTACATAACCGGGCTTGAGGCTTATGTTAATGGCATCATGCAAGCTGGAATAGACCTTCTGGTTAGTCTGGCTGGATATATATCATCCTTGCCATGGGCGGGATGGCGAATATATCCACCCGGTTATATGGTTCTCGCAGTCTTGACGGCTGGGTGTTTGATATGTATCGGATGTCATCATCAGGCTTATCCGTTTGGTCTGACATTGCTGGTTCTGGCGATGGCTCTATGGTGGCACACAGAAATTCCGCAGGGCGTTTTATTTGCCAAGGGGCAAACACGCTTCCTGATTATGGCGGGGCAAGATGGGATCGCCCATAGTCACAGTTCGCAAAATCATCGCCGTCTGTCCTCCTTTTTTAACGACATTGCCGAACGACAATTGGCTCGCCCTGTGCATCCGGCGTCAATATGCAAACCATTCTGTATTGATTACATGGCTGATGGTCGCAAAGTGACGATCGTTGATCGCAGATATAATTTGACTACTGCCTGCCAAAGTCAAACCGACATGATCCTGTCTCTTGTATCTGTAAAATACCCATGCAGGAACAATGTAAAAATCTATGATATGACTTTACATTATGGATATAATAGTCTGATTTACATAAATAATAGTAAATCAGTCTATATCTCTAATAATTCCGTATCAAACCAGCGAGTTTGCCCTGTACCTCAACAGCATCCGTGCTGAAATAGCGGGTTTCATATTGCGGGTTTGCCGCTTCCAGACCAATCCGGCCAGGCTCTTTTAATAATGTTTTCAGCGTCGCTTCCTGTTTGTTAATCAGGGCAACGATGATGTCACCATGGCTGGCTGTATTTGCGCGTTCGATCACCACCGTATCACCTTCAAGAATACCGGCATCAATCATCGAGTCCCCCACAATTTCTAGGGCAAAATGTTCGCCATTGCCGATCATGCTTGCTGGTACTTCAAGCTGTCTTGTCGGATCGCTCAAAGCTTCAATCGGTGTTCCTGCCGCAATACGGCCAAGGAAGGGTAACGCAATGATGTCTGCGGCCGCAGCAACGGCATTTGCTATGGCTGATGGTTCGCCAGCCGGACGTAAAATTTCAATAGCACGCGCCCGGTTAGGCAAGCGTCTGATATAGCCGCGTTCCTCAAGCCCCGATACCAACCGATGAATACCCGATTTTGACGCAAGACCCAATGCGTTACGCATTTCATCGAATGAAGGCGGCACATCATGCGTAGCTAGATGCGTGGTTAGATAGTCCAGAAGCTCGCTTTGTTTGCGTGTTAACATGGCCTTTATCCTTGCTGTTCACATTTGTTCTCTTAATGTTCTAGCAATGTTCTGGGGCTTTGGCAATAGGCAGGATAATGAATTAATGCGAAACTCAGAACAGGCGGGGGATTGGCAGAACCGTAACCTGATCGCCCGCCCGCCGTGCCGGATCAAAAGGCGGACGCATAATCAGAACATCGGCATTGGCCAGCACCGATAACATCGAACTATCCTGTAAATTGGCCGGTGTCACAATCGCCCTACCAGCCGCATCATAGGTAAGAGTCGCACGCAAATATTCCTGACGTTTGTCATTGTCCCGCAAATCAGATGCCAGCGTCGCATGAAATGTCATGTCCTGATGATGTCGCCCTTGCATATGTGCCAAAGCTGGCGTTAGAAAAATCATGGCGCAAATGGCCGATGACACTGGGTTGCCAGGCAACCCCAACAGCGGGATATTGTTAATCTTGCCAAAAATAACAGGTTTGCCAGGCCGCATGGCAATTTTCCAGAAATGAATCCGAGTTTGATGAGCCGTGTCAACGCTCTGGTCAGCACCATCTAAATCTCCGGCTATATGATCATGAACGCCTACTGACGCACCGCCGCTGGTAACAATCAGATCGAGATCATTATCTGCTTTCAGCGCCTGAGCCAAAGCCCCAGCCTCATCACGCACAATGCCCAGATTGATAGGGACACCACCATTCATCTCGACAAAATGTGCCAGATATTGGGCATTGGAGCTGACAATCTGGCCTTTGGCAGGTGTCGTGCCCGGAGGCACGAGTTCATCACCAGTTGACAAAATACCAATGCGGGGCTGTTTATATACCTCAAGATCAGTATGTCCGGCTGACAGGCACAGGCTTATGGCACGGGCTGAAAGATGTTGCCCGGCATTAAGAACAGGCGCATCCTTTTCCATATCCAGCCCTTTACGGCGAATATGCTTGCCAGCCGGATTGCCGCTTTTGATTGTGATTGTAATACCATTCTCTTCTGATGCGGCATCGACATCTTCTTGCAGGATAATCACATCGGCATCATCAGGCACCTTGGCACCGGTAAAAATGCGCACCGCTTCACCCCGACCCACTTTGCCAGCAAAGGGATGACCTGCCGCAGATTCGCCACAGCGCGTCAGGCGCGCTGGTAAGGTTTTTACATCTTCACTTCGCACCGCATAGCCATCCATAGCTGAAAGATCAAAGGCCGGAACCGATGCCTTGGCATGTACCGGCATCGCTAATGTGCGCCCCAATGCGTCAGCATATGACACTGTTTCGGATGCGGTTATACCCACCCCATCAAGGATGCGTTGCTTAGCCTCGCTAACAGCAAGTAGAGCAGGCGGTGTAGATTTTGCGTCCTGATCAGGGGGCATCATATTGTCCGGATTTTCCGCCCGATTTATGCGTCAGGCGAATGTCTGTGATATACATGCCGCGATCAACCGATTTGCACATATCATAAATCGTTAATGCAGAAACACTTACCGCGGTCAGCGCTTCCATCTCGACACCAGTCTGGCCAGACAGGCGGCATGTGGCGCTGATATCTATGGCGCTACGATCATGGTTGATCGTCAGTTCAACCGCCACATGATCCAGACCAAGCGGGTGACATAGCGGGATCAGATTGGCTGTCTGTTTTGCCCCCATAATGCCGGCAAGCTGGGCCACGCTGATCACATCGCCTTTTTTGGCGGTGTCATTTTCGATCATGGCAAGGGTTTCCGGCATCATCACGACACAGCCCTTGGCAATAGCCATACGTGTTGTTACTGGCTTACTGCCAACATCAACCATATGTGGGACACCTGTTTCGTCAAAATGAGTGAATTTTGACATCTAAACCTCTTTTCATGGGCAGTTGCAAGCTTAGCCAGCAACCACCGGATTATCCAAAATAGCAGTTGTTGCGGCAGCTACATTATCAGCGCGCATCAGCGATTCACCAATTAAAAAACAGCGCGCCCCAGATTTCGCCATACGCGCCAGATCATCTGGTGCAAATAAACCGCTTTCGGCAACGGCAATGCGGTCATCTGGTAAAAGTGGCAACATGGCGGCACCAACATCAAGCGAAATGTCCATTGTTTTCAAATTGCGGTTATTAATGCCCATCAATGGTGACTTTAGCTTACAAGCACGATCAAGTTCGCTGGCATCATGCACTTCGATCAGCACATCCATGCCGTAATCAAGCGCACAGGCTTCAAGCTCCAGCGCTTGTTCATCGTCAAGAGCCGCCATAATCAGCAAAATGCAATCCGCGCCCAGCGCACGTGACTCGGCGATTTGCACGGGATCAATCATGAAATCCTTGCGCAAAACAGGTAAGTTGACCGCCGAGCGCGCCGCCACCAGATATTCGGGCGCACCTTGAAACCATTTGCGATCAGTCAAAACCGAAAGACAGGTCGCGCCGCCATCTGCATAGGCGATTGCTAGCGTCTCAGGGTCAAAATCGGGGCGGATAAGACCTTTTGAGGGCGATGCTTTCTTAAGTTCGGCAATCAAACCATAGCCTGTTTTTGACGCGGTTTTGAGGGCATGGGTAAAACCACGCACAGGCGAGGCCGCTCGCGCTGCCTTGTCGATATCGCTAAAACTGCTCATGGCAAAAAGCGTGGCAATTTCGGTGCGTTTTGTATCGATGATCTGGGCTAGAACGTCCTGCATATTCAGGCTCCGCTATTGGTAATACGAACAAGCGCGTCTAGCGCGTCTCTGGCATGGCCAGCATCAATCGAATGGCGCGCCCGTTCAGCACCTATTTTCAGATCAGTCTCATGCCCACCCGCGACAAGCGCAACGGCGGCATTCATGATAACGATATCACGATAGGCACCAGTTGCGCCCGCCAGCAAAGCCCGCAGATATGCGGCGTTTTCTTCCGGGCTACCGCCACGTAAATCATCGAGGCTGGCCGTCTTGATACCAAAATCATCTGGTGAAATGGTAAATTCGCGCACCGCGCCATGTTCCAGTGCCGCCACATGCGTTTCTCCTGTCGTGGTCACTTCATCAAGGCCATCAGACCCATGCACGACCCAAGCATGTGTGGTGCCAAGCTGTGCCAGCGCATGTGCAAACGGGCTGCACCATGCTTTGTCAAAAACGCCGACCATAATGCGCTTGACCAAGGCCGGATTGGCGAGGGGGCCAAGCAGATTGAAAATGGTTCTGATCCCAAGTTCGGCACGGACAGGGCCAACATGGCGCATCGCGGCATGGTGGCGGGGTGCCATCAAAAAACATATATTAGTTGAATAAAGCGCCTCGCTGACAAGTGAAATATCACAATCAAGCTTTATATTCAGACAGGACAACACATCAGCCGCGCCACTTTTCGATGATACCGCCTTATTGCCATGCTTGGCCACTGCTATCCCGCATCCGGCCACAACAAAGGCAGTGGCGGTGGATATATTATAGGTGCCGATGCCATCACCGCCAGTGCCGACAATATCCATAGTGCCTTCAGGCGCGTCGATAATCAGGGCTTTTTCGCGCATTACCGATGCGGCGGCGGCGATATCCTCGACACGCTCGCCGCGCATTTTCAACGCGATCAGAAATGCCGACATGCGAACAGGCGAAACCTCGCCTTCCATAATCTGGTTAAAGCAATCGCGGATTGTGGCAGGCGTTGGCATGTCGCCGCTAATCAGATCATTTAATGCGGTTTTCATAATGTCAGAATTCATCGTATCGTGCATGATTTACCTGTGTGGGTTTGGCTATGCTGCTGAACTATATGTGGCTCGACCTGCTTTTGCAAGAAACCCCAACATATATAGATCCCGACATATTTAGCCGCTTCATATAAAGCCTCTGGATCACATCGCGCATAGCATCTGTTTTATGGCGTTTGCTTTTTGCCACGGTATGACGTTTTTGAAAAAAATGCCCCTTTTCAAAAATGTTTCACGTGAAACATTTCGTGAACAAACTTGAATCGGACAGCTTATATCTTGGCCGCTTTATGGTGGGGTTTTTGATCTTGATCGCGCTGGATTTTGGCCTGTTATGGGTTTGGCTTTTTTGGTGTTGTTTGCGCCGGTAAGTGCCAGGGCAGCTATTTTGACCCAACAGTAATATTTGCTCATATTATCATTAAATTTGAAATGATATTCCATATGCCCGTGTTGACAGGGTGGGTTTTGGTATGTTTTTATCCTCATGCCTTGTTAATGCTTGGCATCGCCGATTTAATTTCAACTTGCGGGCGATTCATAAATACGGCTAAAGCGTGATCCGGATGTCCCGACGATTTGATGTCAGCACCCAACGCCCGCTTTAGCCTAGGCGTTTTAGGTTACGGCATTTTCTTTTAATGCCATTTTCGTTAACGCCGCTTTTGTTTATGCCGCTGTCAATGACGCTGGATGTGACTCAGTTGTCATTTGCAATTTGGGCGTATCTTGGGTCGGATCTTGTTCGACCATCTTTGTGAGCTGACCTCTCGTTAAACTGGTTGGGTATTTGATTCTAGCTTGTGTGCCCTGACATGTCGTCGAAAACACTAAAGAGGAGACAAAAATGTCTAATTCTGAAAATCAGCCTAAAACTACACCTGTTCTGCATCCCGAAACCATCGCGCTTCATGCCGGCTTTCGTCATGACCCAACAACCAATGCGGTGGCGGTGCCAATCTATCAAACCACGTCATATGAGTTCGGTTCGACAGATCATGCCGCCAATCTGTTTGGTCTTACCGAGCTGGGCAATATCTATACGCGGATCATGAACCCGACAACCGATGTGCTGGAAAAACGCGTTGCCGCCATAGAAGGTGGCGCTGCGGCATTGGCGGTAGCGTCAGGGCAGGTGGCCTCGGCCTATGCGATCCAGAATCTGGCCGTCGCCGGTGACAATATCGTCAGTTCGACTGATATTTATGGTGGGACATGGAATCTGTTCAAAAATACCCTGTCCCAACAAGGTATCGAGGTGCGTTTTGTTGATCCGTCAAACCCGGCAAATTTTGCCGCGGCAACCGATGAGCGCACACGCGCCTATTATGCCGAAACCCTGCCTAATCCGAAGCTGGAAGTGTTCCCGATTCAAGAGGTTGCCGATATTGGCCGGCCACTGGGTATCCCGTTGATTGTCGATAACACGGCAGCGCCTTTGCTGGCACGGCCATTCGATCATGGCGCGGCAATCGTTATTCATTCGCTGACCAAATATATCGGCGGGCATGGCACATCGATTGGCGGAATTATCATCGATGGCGGTAATTTTGACTGGGGGGCATTCCCCGAACGTCAACCTGCCTTGAACCAACCTGATCCGTCCTATCATGGGGCGGTCTGGGTCGAAGCGGCAAAACCGTTGGGGCCGATTGCCTATGTTCTGAAGGCGCGGGTGACGTTGTTGCGTGATCTTGGCGCGCCGCTTAGCCCGTTCAATGCGTTCCAGCTTATTCAGGGGTTGGAAACCTTGCCATTGCGGATCCGCGAACATAGCAAGAATGCCAGCGCGGTAGCGGACTTCCTTGATGGCTATCCGGGTATTGCCAAGGTTAATTATCCGCGTTTGCAAGATGCCGAACCCGCCCGTCGTGCCTATCAATATTTGAAAGGTGGCTATGGTGGCCTCGTCGGGTTTGAGTTGGAAGGCGGTCTGCACGCGGGCAAAGCTTTTGTCGATGCACTGGAGCTGTTCCATCATGTCGCCAATATCGGTGATGCTCGTTCACTGGCTATCCACCCAGCGTCAACAACGCATTCGCAACTGACCCCAGAAGAACAGGAAGCGGCTGGCGTCAATCAGGGCTATATCCGCCTGTCGATCGGGATCGAGCATATTGACGATATCATTGCCGATTTGAAACAGGCGCTGGATAAAGCAACGAAGGGCGTGCGCAAAGCGGCATAAAGCGCATAGGTTTGATTTTGTAGTGTGTGATATTAATGCAAGGGGCGTGGGCATGATCCGCGCCCCTTTTGCTGTTGTAGGTGATGATTTTAAGCGTGCATCTGGCTTTAAGCGTGTATCTGGCCTTAAGCGTGCATCTGATCGGGGAAACGTTGATCGAGTCGTAGGATTTGCGTTTCCAGTGCCGCCATTATGTCCCTATCAGGCAGGTCTTGGCCACAGATTTTGAGGAAATTGCCCAGAATGCGATAGCCCGCCACCGAAGCGATTGATTCAGGGTGGAACTGCACGCCGTGTAATTCAGCAGAGCAATGCGAAAGCGCCATGATCGCCCCCGCCGCCGTGCGCGCGGTGACCGTTAATTCATCGGGCAAGGTAGTTTCGTCAACCACCAGCGAATGATAGCGTGTGACCGGAAATTCTTCGGGGCAGTTGGCAAAAATATCGGTAACAACGGCGTTGGAATAGCTGCGCTTGACCATCGATAATTTGCCATGAACCGGCGGATCAACACGCATGATCGACGCGCCAAAAGCAACAGCAAGCGATTGATGCCCCAGACAAACGCCAAGCAGAGGGATTTTACCTTGTGCCGCGCGGATCAGATCAATGGTGATGCCCGCATCATCGGGGGTGCCAGGGCCAGGCGAGACGATAATGCCCTGCGGCGCGCGTGCGATGATATTGTCGGCACTGGCCGCGTCATTACGGATGATCTCGACCTCGGCGCCAAGGTCAGACAGGAAATGCCATAGGTTCCAGGTGAAACTGTCGTAATTATCGATAAGGATAAACATGATCTGCGCTTTGAGGTTTATGAAAGATTATCAGTATAGACATGATCGCGATAAAAGCAATCTGGAGCTAAATTATCTTGTTCAGACTAAAATATATGTGGTAAAATAAAACCACATAATTAACACACTGTATTTAAACACTTATATAATTATTATTTTATATTTTTCGTTTGACGAGGTGGCTAGATAGCCCTATAACCGCCTCAGTTTCGCAGATCAGCCCGTCAAGATGAATTGGCATGTCTGTATCATTTTTAAATTGGAGATTGTTTATGCCTTTGCCAAGGACATATGTTGCAACACCCAAAGACATCGAAAAGAACTGGTTCGTTGTCGATGCGCAGGATTTGGTATTGGGACGCCTTGCGTCTCTGATCGCCATGCGTGTTCGTGGTAAGCACAAGCCGACTTATACACCTAATATGGATTGCGGCGATCATATCATCGTTGTGAATGCCGAAAAGGTGAGGCTGACAGGTAATAAGCGTTCGCAAAAGACCTATTACTGGCACACTGGTTATCCGGGCGGTATCAAGGAACGTACAGCCGACAAGATTCTTGATGGCCGCTTCCCAACCCGCGTTGTTGAAAAAGCGGTTGAGCGCATGATCCCACGTGGGCCGCTTGGACGTCAGGCGATGCGTAACCTGCATATCTATGCAGGTCCGTCGCATCCGCATGAAGCACAGCAGCCAGCGGTACTTGATATCGCCAGCATGAACGAAAAGAATAAGAGGTAGTTATGGCTCAGGAAACTCAAAACGAAGATGAAAAGCCAGTAGCCGAGTCTGTTGCTGAAACTCCATCTGCTCCCGAATCTGTGGGCATGGCAGCGCTTGGTGCGCTTACCGAAGGTGGCACGGCTGATGCCGCGGCTAACGAAACCTTAGTTGGCGAAATTGTTGCCGCACCTGCCGAGCCAAAGATCGATAGTCTTGGTCGTTCATATGCAACAGGTCGCCGGAAAGACGCATCTGCCCGTGTATGGGTAAAGCGTGGCACCGGTCAGGTGAAAATCAATGGCCGTGACGTCAGCGTGTATTTTGCGCGTCCGGTTTTGCAAATGATCCTTGCCCAGCCTTTTGAAACGGTTGAGCGTGTTGGTGAATTTGACGTGTTCGCTACGGTTAAAGGTGGCGGTTTGTCTGGTCAGGCGGGCGCGGTTCGCCATGGCATCAGCCGGGCTTTGACTTATTTCGAGCCAGGCCTGCGCCCCGCTTTGAAAGCGGGTGGTTTTCTGACACGTGACCCACGTGTTGTCGAACGTAAGAAATACGGCAAGGCGAAAGCGCGTAAGAGCTTCCAGTTCTCCAAGCGTTAGGTTTACCCCTATCATATTTTCACTCAATCATATTTTCAAAGGGCAGGGATTTTCCCTGCCTTTTTTATGCGGTGAAATGGTTAATTAAGAAAATTATGAGTATGAAGCCATAAACAACATAAATAAGGTTGAAATTTTATAGTTTAGCGATCTTTCATCTCTGGGGATGTCTTATCATGTATATACCGATCCATTTCAATGAAGAGCGTGATAGCGAAATCGAAAAGATCGTGGCGTCTTTTCCGCTTGCCACGGTAGTAACGCATGGTGCCAAAGGCCTGATTGCCAATCATATTCCACTATTGATGGAAACCGATGCCGATGGCAAGACGACATTGATTGGGCATATCGCCAAAGCCAATGACATGCATGAGATTGTTCCGCAATCTAGCGATGTCATGGCGATCTTTCGTGCTGAGGATGCCTATATCAGCCCTAATTGGTATCCATCCAAGGCAGAACATCACAAGGTCGTGCCGACATGGAATTACCAGATCGTACATTTTCACGGCACCATCACATTCACCGATGACGTGAAGTTTCTGCGCGCGGTGGTTGGTAAATTAACCAACCTGTTTGAACAGCGCGTAAATGGCAAAAAGGCATGGAAAATGAGCGATGCCCCGCGTGAATATATGGATGAGCAAATAGCGTCGATTGTTGGGTTAAAAATTTCGGTTTCAAGATGCGAAGCAAAATCAAAAATGAGCCAAAACCGACCTGCCGCGGATATCGAAAGCGTACGCCAAACATTAGCGGCGGATAAACCGGCTTTGTCCGATGCGATGGCGCGGCGTGTATTAAAATGAAAATCCGCAAAGCCACTAGGGGTGATGCCGCTATGTGCGCGGCGATTGCGGCGGCGGCCTATGCGGATTATGTACCGCTGATGGGGCAGAGGCCAGCACCAATGCTGGCTGATTATGCGGCGCATATAGCAGGTGATATCGTGTTTGTTGTCGAGGATACAGTGGCTGAAACCAAAAATGATGGTGCCAAGCATGATGCGTTTGGGCATGATGCGTTTGGGGTGGTCGGCTTTGCCATTATTGTCAAAAAGGGCGATGATTACTGGCTGGAAAATGTGGCTGTGACCCCGCTGGCGGCAGGCAAGGGGCTAGGCAAGCAGATAATGGGCTTTGTTGAGGACTATCTGCGCCCGCTTTGTGATCGTTATCAACTATATACGAATATAAAGATGGAACGGAATATCGACTGGTATCACGCGCTTGGTTTTACCGAGACCTTTCGCGGCGTGGTTGACGGCTATCACCGGGTATATTTTGAAAAGGAGTTTTGAAAATGACCATTACTGGCACCTGTCATTGTGGTGGGGTAGAATTTACCATCCCGTTTGACGGGGAATTTGTTAATGCCAAAAGATGCGATTGCTCGCTATGTCGTCGGCGCTGGGCGGTTATGGCCTCGGTAAAGCTGGCTGACCTGAAGATCACCCGCGGCAAGGATTTATTGACGCTGTATCAATGGAATACTGGCGAGGCGAAACATTATTTCTGCAAAATATGCGGTGTTTATACATTTCATAAACGGCGCGCTGATCCGACTGTCTATGGGGTCAATATAGGCTGTTTTGATGTTGTCGATATCCATGCTTTTAAGGATGCCAATATTACCGATGGGGTAAATCATCCCTCGGACGGGACATAAGCAGATTTTCATCGACCAAATTGACAAGCAAATTGACAAGCAAATTGACAAGACGGGCGATTATCCGCGACATTCAATACGGTCAGTGTTGCCATTGTCGTTATCGATGGTTTTGCTGGTTGCTTGTTTCGATTAGCCCTTATGAACGGATGTGAACGGATATTTTCATGACACCGGATTCTTTTGATAAAACGAACGCTTCTGATAATGGCGCGGATAAATCCGGCTGGCAATTCTGGGTTGACCGTGGCGGCACATTCACCGATGTGGTGGCGCGCAGTCCCGAAGGCGCGCTGGCGACGCATAAATTGCTGTCGGAAAATCCGGAAGCCTATGATGATGCTGCGCTTCAGGGGATCCGCGACTTTCTGAATATCGAGAGCAATGCCCCGATCCCCGCCACGCTGATTGATGCGGTGAAAATGGGAACAACGGTCGCCACCAATGCACTGCTGGAGCGCAAAGGTGATCGCACCTTGCTGGTGGTGACAAAGGGGTTTCGTGACCAAATACGTATTGCCTATCAAGCACGTCCGCGGCTGTTTGAGCGCAAGATTACCTTGCCTGAAATGCTGTATGAACGAGTCGAAGAAGTGCGCGAACGCATTGATGCACAGGATAATGTGCTGGTGCCGCTTGATCTGGCTGATCTGCGGCCACGTCTGCAAGCGGCTTATGATGATGGCATCCGGTCGATCGCGATTGTGTTGATGCACGCTTACCGCGTGCCAGAGCATGAGCAAAAGATAGCCGCACTGGCATCAGAGATTGGCTTTAGCCAGATTTCGACAAGCCATCAGACTAGTTCGATGATTAAATTTGTCGGGCGCGGCGATACAACGATTGCCGATGCCTATCTGTCGCCGATTCTGCGCCGCTATATCGACCGGATTGCCGATGCGCTGTCAGAAGGTGGAAACAGCACCAATTTACAACTGATGCAATCGAATGGCGGCTTGACTGATTCAAGCCTGTTTCAGGGCAAGGATGCGATTTTGTCAGGTCCGGCAGGGGGGATTGTCGGGGCTGTTAAAACGGCGCAACAAGCTGGCTTTGACCGGGTGATTACTTTTGATATGGGCGGCACATCAACCGATGTGGCGCATTTCGAAAATGCCTTTGAACGCGTGTTTGAGACCGTTGTGGCTGGCGTGCGTATGCATGCGCCGATGCTGTTGATTCATACGGTTGCCGCAGGTGGTGGATCTTTGTGCCAGTTTGATGGCGCGCGTTTTCGGGTGGGGCCAGAAAGTGCCGGTGCCAATCCGGGACCTGCCTGTTACCGGCGCGGCGGCCCGTTGGCGGTCACTGACTGCAATGTTATGCTGGGCAAGTTACAGCCGCAATTCTTTCCCTCGGTGTTTGGTCCGAACCAGAATCAACCGCTCGACCCGGTGCCTGTACGTGCCGGATTTGAAACGCTGGCGGCAGAGGTCAAGGCCAGCACCGGTATGGATCGCGCGCCCGAAGCCATTGCCGATGGGTTTTTGCGGATCGCGGTTGAAAATATGGCGAATGCGATCAAAAAGATATCGGTGCAACGTGGCTATGATGTCACCGAATATACCTTGCAATGTTTTGGCGGGGCTGGCGGACAGCATGCCTGTCAGATCGCCGATAATCTGGGCATGACATCGGTGCTTATTCATCCATTTGCTGGTGTGTTATCAGCCTATGGCATGGGGCTGGCCGATGTAACGGCGATGCGCGAAAGGTCGGTTGAAGCGCATCTGAATACGGCATTGCTTGGCCGTCTTGAAAGCGATTTGAGCGCATTGGCCACGGATGCCGAAGCCGAGGTGCGGGCGCAGAATATCGCGGCTGAGCGCATGGAAACCAACTGGTTTGTGCATCTGCGTTATGATGGCTCTGATACAGCTCTGGAAGTGCCTTATGATGGCGATATAGACTCGATGACCGCCGCCTATGAGGCCGCCTATAGGTCGCGCTTTGGGTTTTTGATGTCAGGCAAACCATTGATTGCGGCGACGATCTCGGTTGAAGCCATTGGCCATACATTTGATTTGCCATCGATCAGCCAGCAGGTGCATCAGCATGACCCTGAACCCGTTGAGATTGTCGATGCCTATATGGGCGGTGAATTTGTTAAGGCACCTGTCTTTCAACGTGACAAGATCGGTGCCGGAAACCGGATCAAGGGCCCAGCTTTGATTATCGAAGCCACCGGCACCAATGTTGTTGAGCCTGGCTGGGAAGCGGAAATGTCTGACATCGGCAATCTGGTGTTGCGGCGCATTGAAGCACTGGCAGAACGCCATGCGATTGGTACAAGCTGTGATCCAGTTATGCTGGAAGTGTTCAATAATCTGTTCATGTCGATTGCCGAACAGATGGGCTATACGTTGCAAAACACGGCTCTATCGGTAAATGTTAAGGAACGGCTTGATTTTTCATGTGCCATTTTTGATGCCACCGGTTCATTGATTGCCAATGCCCCGCATATGCCAGTGCATCTTGGTTCGATGGGCGAAAGTGTGCGCGCGATCATCAATGGCAATGAAGGCAATATCAATCCGGGCGATTCTTTCGTTCTGAACAACCCCTATAATGGGGGCACGCATCTGCCGGATATTACCGTCGTTACGCCTGTGTTCAAGGCAGATGAAAGCGGTATTCTGTTCTTTGTTGCCTGTCGTGGTCATCATCCTGATGTTGGCGGGCGCACGCCAGGATCAGCGCCGCCAGATTCAGCGCATATCGATGAAGAAGGGGTGCTGATTGATAATTTCAAGATGGTCGATGCCGGCACCTATCGCGAAGCCGAAATGATGGCAATTCTGAAAGGGGCAAAATATCCAGCGCGTAACCCCGAACAGAATATTGCCGATTTGCGCGCACAGCTTGCCGCCAATGAAAAAGGCTTGCAGGAATTAAACAAGATGGTGGCGCATTTCGGGCTTGATACTGTCATTGCCTATATGGGGCATGTGCAGGACAATGCCGAAGAATCGGTGCGCCGCGTGATTGATGTGCTGAGCGATGGTGAATTTACCTATCCGATGGATAATGGCCAGCAGGTCAAGGTCAAGATTTCGATTGATAAAGCGGAACGGTCTGCGGTGGTGGATTTCACCGGTACCAGTCCGCAAGGGCTTAATAATTTCAACGCACCTGCGGCTGTATGCCGTGCCGCAGTTCTGTATGTTTTCAGAACGTTAGTTGATGATGATATACCAATGAATGAAGGTTGTTTGAAGCCAGTCAGTATTATTTTACCTGATGATTGCATGCTAAAAGCCCGCTATCCAGCCGCGGTAATCGCCGGCAATGTCGAAACGTCGCAAATTGTTACAGATACGCTTTATGGCGCACTTGGGGTGATGGCAGCGGCACAAGGCACCATGAATAATTTTATCTATGGCAATGATACGCATCAATATTACGAAACCCTGTGCGGGGGATCAGGCGCGGGCCCTGATTTTGACGGCACTGACGCGGTGCATACGCATATGACCAATAGCCGTCTGACCGATCCAGAAGTGCTTGAATGGCGCTATCCAGTCATTCTGGAAAGTTTTGAGATTAGGGAAAATTCCGGTGGTGTCGGTAAATATATGGGCGGCAATGGTGTCCGGCGTCGCACACGTTTTTTAGAAGAAATGGAAGCTGTCATCCTTGCTAATCATCGGATTGTTCCGCCATACGGGATGGCAGGCGGCGGGGCTGCGGCCACCGGCGCAAACTGGGTAGAACGCACCGATGGATCAATCGAGACGTTGACCGCAACCGATTTGCGCATAATGAAGCCTGGTGATGTGTTTGTCATTGAAACCCCTGGAGGCGGCGGGTTTGGCAAAAATGACGATGGGTAATGGCACCAGTTATGCTTGCTAGTTTATGACCAATTCGTTAGAAAATGCAGGAGGTGGTAAGCCGTTTTTTCCCTTTTTTCTTTTTCTCTTTTTCTTTTTTTCTTTGGCCTTGATGGAAATCTTTGATGACTTATGAAAAACCTGTTTTGAATATCGCTATTGCCGGTCTAGGCGTTGTTGGCAGTGAAGTCGCCCGCCAATTAACCAGCCGTAATGATGCGCTGAGCGCGGCAGGTGGCACCCGCTTGCAACTGGTAGCCGTATCGGCGCGCAGCAAGGATAGTGATCGTGGCTTTTCAATGGATGGTATCCAATGGGTGGATGATGCGCGTGATTTTGCCAAAATTGATGATGTTGATCTTGTTATTGAACTGATCGGTGGCAGTGATGGCGTTGCGCTTGATCTAACACGCGCGTCGTTAGCGGCCAGAAAACATGTTGTCACGGCCAATAAGGCGATGATTGCGCATCATGGTGGCGCGCTGGCAAGGTTGGCAGAAGAGAATGAGGTCGCGCTGACCTTTGAAGCGGCGGTGGCGGGTGGCATTCCCGCCGTCAAGACATTACGCGAAGGGCTGGCGGCGAATGAATTTTCTCGCGTTGCCGGTATTTTAAATGGCACCTGTAACTATATCCTGTCTCGCATGGAAAAAACCGGTGAGCCTTTTGACGATGTGCTGGTTGATGCGCAAAAACTTGGCTATGCTGAAGCCGAGCCAAGTTTTGACGTTGATGGCATTGATGCCGCGCATAAGCTGACCATTCTGGCAGCGATTGCCTTTGGTCATACACCGCATTTTGAAGCGGTGAAAATAAGCGGCATCCGTGATGTATCAGCAGTTGATTTTGCCTATGCCCGCCAGCTTGGATTCCGTATCAAGCTGGTTGGCGTCGCTGAGCCAGGTCGTGTGCCACGGATGGAAACCTGTCTATTGCCATTATCAAGCCAGCTAGCCAAGGTTGATGGCGTTTTGAACGCTGTTGCCTATGACGGTATGCCGATTGGCAGCGTGTTATCAGTTGGCCCAGGTGCCGGGGCAGGGGCGACAGGATCAGCCGTATTAGCTGATGTAATCGATGTTGCGGCTGGGCGCGCTTGTTTACCGTTTGGCCGCCCTATGGCCGCGCTTAGCGATGGTAGCAAGGCCAAGAATGGTAATGGCCCTGATACAGCCTTTTACATCCGGCTAATGGTGATTGATCAGCCGGGTGTTCTGGCCGATGTCACCAGAATTCTGCAAGACCATGATATTTCAGTTGAGTCGCTTGTTCAACAGGGACGCGCACCTGACGATGTTGTGGCGCTTGCCATGACAACGCATGAATGTCCTGCATCAGCATTAGAAGCCGCCTTGAGCGCGCTTAATGCGCTTTCATGTGTGAAGGCGGCACCTGTTTCCATGCCGATTGTGCCAAGCGAGCAGGAGGGGTAATGACGCCTGACGCATGCCTTGGAATCACGCAGTCGGCAAGCGACGCCCGTTGGGACCATATATCCGCATCCTTAAATGCTCATGATACCGACCGATATACGGCTGGGCTGCAAGAGCGTTTTGCCGATATGCCGCTGCCGATTGCCCGTATTCTGGCATCGCGCGGTCTAAGCGCGGCCGAGGTTGAAACGCTGATTGATCCGCGTTTGCGCGATCTTTTGCCCGATCCGTCGCGTTTTCAAGATATGGACAAGGCGGTCGCGCGTATTGCCGATAGTGTCGAGGCTGGAGATGCTATTGGCATCTTTGGTGATTACGATGTTGATGGGGCATCGGCGGCGGCGTTGTTTGTAAATGTCATGCGAGCCTTGCATATCGAAACATTCGTGCATATTCCCGACCGTTTCAAAGAGGGCTATGGCCCGAACGCCAATGCGCTGACCCGCTTGCAGGAAAAAGGCGCGTCTTTGCTGATAACCGTTGATTGCGGCATTTCTGCACATGCGCCGCTGGCCGCCGTTGCCGAAAGCGGCATGGATGTGATTGTGATCGATCATCATATAGCGGGTCCGGAATTGCCGCGTGCGCATAGTGTTATCAACCCCAATAGGCTTGATGAGGATGGTCGTTATGGCCATCTATGCGCCGCTGGTGTCTGTTTCATTGTTCTGGTCGGGGTGGTTCGGGCTTTGCGCCAGCGTGGCTTTTTCGAGGATCGTAAGGCACCTGATTTGTTGCAACAGCTTGATCTGGTGGCACTGGCAACCGTGTGTGATGTTGTGCCGTTGACCGGTTTGAACCGCGCCTTTGTAGCGCAAGGGCTCAAAATCATGGCAAACCGGCATAATCATGGGCTTGCCCGTCTGGCCGATGTGGCTGGCATGAATAGTGCGCCGAATCCCTATGCGCTGGGGTTTCTGATTGGCCCGCGTATCAATGCGGCTGGACGGATCGGCGTATCCGAACTTGGGGTCAAGCTATTATCCTGTCAGCGCGAAGATGAAGCCATCGGGCTTGCCGCACGGCTGGATGAAATGAATAAAGAACGGCGTAGCATCGAAGATGATATTCGCGCCAATGCCATAGATCGTGCCAGTGAGCAGAGCGATAATCATGTTCTGGTGGTGGGTGATGAGGCATGGCATGAAGGTGTGATCGGCATTGTTGCCGGACGTTTGAAAGACCGTTTTGCCAAGCCAGCCTGTGTGATTGCCTTTTCCGCCGATGGGTTGGGCAAAGGTTCAGCGCGCAGTATTCCCGGCTTTGGGATTGGCAATGCGATTATCGCGGCGCATCAGATGGGGCTTCTTGAAGGTGGCGGCGGACATGATATGGCGGCTGGTTTTTCCATTATGAAAGACAAGCTTGCCGCATTTCAGGCCTTTATGAATCAACGTTTGCTGGATGATCTGAAAGGTGAAATCCCGAAAGTGTCGCATAAGGTGAGTGCGTTGCTGAGCGTTGCCGGATGCCAGCCTGAAATATCTGAATGGCTGGACAAATTAGGCCCGTTTGGCAGTGGTAATCCGGAACCGCGTTTTGTGCTTCCTGATTGCCGTATCAAGAATATCCGACTGGTTGGCGATGCGGGCGCGCATGTTTCATGCCGTCTTGATGATGGAAGCGGTACCGCGCTAAATGCGATTGCCTTTCAAGCCGGCGGGGCACCCATTGGCCAGTTGCTGCAACAAGCCGCTGATGGGCGTTATCTGCATATATTGGGTAAATTACGCCGCGACCGCTATCGTGGTGGGCGTGCCATGCAGATTGAAATAGAGGATGTAGCCACGCCAGCGCTCGCATTTGGACGGTCTTAAATAGTGCAAAACCAATGTGGCAGTGGGTTTTTGAAGGTTACATAATGGTTTATACATTTATTTAGCTGTTTGGCGCGAAATCGGCTTGATTTGGCCGCGTTATTTGACTAATACAACCTCACTTGCCTTTATGTCCCGTTCGTCTAGAGGCCTAGGACACCGCCCTTTCACGGCGGCAACAGGGGTTCGAATCCCCTACGGGATGCCAAGGTATTTGATTTATTACATCACTATTTTATTCGCCCTCGATCTGAACAGATTGAGGGTTTTTTGCGTTTGGCGAAGATTTTTGGGACGTTGGTTTACAAAATAACGATGATAGAGACGATATTAAGAATCTATTTATCGGCGCTTTTGCGCTTCATAAGCCACCTAATACAAATATATAAAGCCAATGCTAACAAAGCCAGAATCAACGTATCGCTTTGCGACACGCGCTCGCCACTAAACAAAGCCTTAATCGTGCCTATTATATCCATAAAAATTCCTTAAATAATTTTATAGGTTAGGTGCTAGATTGAATTTTATATCAAGTTTTATATCAACTGCATAATCTTTGAAAAACACAAGACGTTTACGCCGTAACTGACGATGAGACGCCAGCTAGATAATAATGTCATTTATTACCATATTGGGCAAAATTGCGTTGATTACGCCCCATAATATAGTCACCTGCCGTAATCGGTGGATAGGTTTTGATATCGGCATCGGGGTCAAAATCCCGCGGGTCAACGATGGCATC
>NZ_CBFHNB010000021.1:0-29680 GCF_965657105.1 Puniceispirillum sp. (SeqCode) | reverse complement strand
CCCATCAGGAATCGCAAGGCGCAGTCCAACCGGGGTAAAGGGCGTTTCAGACACGCCTGCACCACCTGCCATGATGCTGTCGATGATGCTGACACAGGTTACGCTATTACCCATCGGGCCAGCCGCGTCGAATGATGGTGATAGCGGGAACACACCATCAGATGGCATGCGTGCCGTGCTTGGTTTCAGACCGACAATGCCGCAATAGGATGCAGGTGCGCGTGTTGAGCCACCTGTATCTGAACCAATGCTAATCGCCGCCATCTGGTCGCTGACCGATACCGCGCTACCCGATGACGAACCGCCAGCAATACGTCCGGTTTTGCGGTCATAGGGGCTGAGCGGATTACCATAATGCGTGTTCATGCCAAGCCCCGAAAAGGCAAATTCGGTCATGTTCGTGCGTCCAATCAGAATAAACCCCGCCTGACGGAGCCGTGCAACAATGGTGGCATCTGTGTGGGCTGGTGGGTTGTTGGCCAACAGGATTGACCCGGCTTTGGTCACGTCACCGGCAACATCGAACAGATCTTTTAGCGACAGGCTTACCCCTGCAAAAGGCGCTAAAGCCCAGCCGTTTTTGCGGGCTGTATCGACTGAATCGGCATCGGCACGAGCACGGTCATGATAGGTTTTGATGAATGTATTTTGACCTTGACCAGCTTTGTCATCTATCGCGGCGAGGCAGCTTTCAATATGGTCACGGGCATTAAGAGTGCCATCAGCAATCTGGCGGGCAATATCTTTAATCAAATAGGTCATAGAGCATATTATGACCGTAACGGCCTGCAAATGCATCTTAATTTTTTCGGCATGAAGCGTGCTTATTTTGTCATATAGTAGGCAATTGCCCCCGCAACCATCTTGACAGTTTGCGGCGTCTGGCTGGATAGTGACGCCTATGGATTTAGAGTTTGATTATATTATCGTAGGGTCAGGGTCGGCTGGTAGTACCATGGCTTATCGCCTTGGTGAGGATGGCACACGCACCATTCTGGTTCTGGAGTTTGGCGGTTCGGATGCGGGTCCGTTCATCCAGATGCCAGCCGCTTTATCATATCCGATGAATATGCCGCGCTATGACTGGAGCTATATTGCCGAACCCGAAGACAGCCTTGGTGGCCGCCAGCTTGTCTGTCCTCGTGGCAAGGTGCTTGGTGGATCATCGTCGATCAATGGCATGATTTATGTACGTGGTAATGCAGGTGACTATGCACATTGGGAAGAAGCTGGCGCGACAGGCTGGGGCTATGCCGATGTGCTGCCCTATTTCCGCCGCATGGAACAATCGCATGGTGGGGAAGCGCCCTGGCGTGGGACATCTGGCCCGCTTCATGTCACGCGTGGTCCCCGTGATAATCCGCTTCATGATGCTTTTATCACGGCTAGCCAGCAAGCGGGTTATACCGCAACGCCTGATTATAATGGCTATCGTCAGGAAGGCTTTGGCCCGGCAGATATGACAGTCTATAAAGGGCGGCGCTGGTCAACGGCGAATGCCTATCTGCGGCCAGCCTTAAAACGAGGCAATGTGCAGCTTGAAAAAGGCGCGCTAGTTGACCGGATTATCTTTGATGGCAAACGCGCTGTCGGCATAGACTATTTTCAAAATGGCATACGTCATCACGCGCGTGCGCGTGCCGAAGTGATTCTGGCAGCAGGGGCGATTAACTCGCCACAAATTCTGCAACGGTCAGGCGTCGGCCCTGGCCAAGTCTTGCAACAGGCAGGCGTTGATGTGCTGTGTGAGCGGGCAGGCGTTGGCGAAAATCTGCAAGATCATTTGGAAGTGTATTTCCAGATTGCCTGTCTGCAACCCATCACGCTGTATAAGCATCTGAATCTATTTTCAAAGGCGATCATTGGTGCGCGCTGGCTGTTTTTCAAATCAGGTCTTGGTGCGTCCAATCAGTTTGAAACGCTGGGGTTCATCCGGTCGCAAGCTGGCGTATCCTATCCTGATATCCAATATCACTTTCTGCCAGTGGCGATCCGTTATGACGGCACCGCACCAGCCGAGGGGCATGGTTTCCAGCTGCATGTTGGTCCGATGCGGTCAAAGTCACGTGGGCATGTGCGCATACGAAATGGCACCGCCGCGATGGCGCCCGAAATACGCTTCAACTATCTTAGTCATGCGGATGACTGGGCAGATTTCCGGCGGTGTATCCGCTTGAGCCGTGAAATCATCGGCCAGTCTGCTATGGATCCCTATCGCGGGCATGAAATTCAACCTGGTAATGAGCAGACGTCGGATCGGCAGATTGATGGCTTTATCCGGGATCATGCTGAAAGTGCGTATCATCCATGCGGAACTGTGCGGATGGGCGCTAGAGATGATCCGGGCGCTGTTGTCGACTCAGAATGCCGTGTCATTGGCATTGAGGGTTTACGGGTGGCCGACGCATCGATCTTTCCGCGGATCACAAATGGTAACCTTAACGCGCCGTCGATCATGACCGGCGAAAAGGCAGCAGATCATATTTTGGGACGGACACCGCTGGCACGCGCCAATGATATTCCCTTTGAACATCCAACATGGGAAAAAACCCAAAGATAAGTTGTCGCATATGTAGCAAAACTATCGTCAGCGTCAGGTTTTTGTGAAATAGTTTATGAAGTTAATGCAAAGTGCCTAAATGGCCTTAATATCAAGGGAGAGAATAATGAAAACCAGAGCTGCAGTCGCACTACAGGCAGGAAAGCCGCTGGAAATTATGGATGTGGATCTTGAAGGGCCGCGTGATGGTGAGGTGCTGGTCGAAATTATGGCAACAGGCATTTGCCATACGGATGAATTCACCCTGTCAGGGGCTGATCCTGAAGGGATGTTTCCGGCCATTCTTGGCCATGAAGGCGCTGGTATCGTGCGCGAAGTTGGCAAAGGTGTTACCTCGCTTCAGGCTGGTGATCATGTAATCCCGCTTTATACGCCTGAATGCCGTGAATGTGACTATTGTCTGCATCCCAAAACAAATCTGTGTCAGGCAATCCGCACAACGCAAGGTCAGGGTGTTATGCCTGATGGCAGCAGCCGATTTTCGATCAAAGGTAAGCCAGTTCTGCATTATATGGGCACATCGACATTTTCAAACTTTACCGTGGTGCCCGAAATCGCGCTGGCCAAGGTTAATAAGGACGCTCCGTTTGACAAGATTTGCTATATCGGTTGCGGCGTGACCACAGGTATCGGCGCGGTTATCAATACAGCAAAGGCCGAGCCCGGATGTAACGCGGTGGTGTTTGGTCTTGGCGGTATCGGGCTGAATGTGATTCAGGGGCTGCGGATGATCGGTGCCAATATGATTGTTGGCGTCGATATGAATAATAGCAAAAAGGAATGGGGCGAAAAGTTCGGCATGACGCATTTTGTCAATCCAAGTGAGGTTGACGGTGATCTGGTTGGTCATCTGGTCGAATTGACCAATGGTGGGGCTGATTATTCTTTTGAATGTATTGGCAACACGACGGTCATGCGTCAGGCGCTGGAATGTGCGCATAAAGGCTGGGGCGAAAGCATTATCATTGGCGTGGCTGGTGCTGGACAGGAAATTTCAACACGGCCATTTCAGCTGGTGACAGGCAGAAGCTGGCGCGGCACTGCCTTTGGTGGGGCGCGTGGGCGAACCGATGTGCCAAAGATTGTTGATTGGTATATGCAGGGCAAGATCGATATTGACCCGCTGATTACACATACATTGCCGCTTGAGGATATCAATAAGGGCTTTGATCTGATGCATGCTGGCGAGTCAATCCGTTCGGTGGTGATCTATTAATGGAAACGATCAGTACAGCCTTATCTTACGGCGGCACCCAGGGTGTTTATCGGCATGTGTCGGCGGTGACCGGATGCGATATGACCTTTGCTGTATTCATGCCACCACATGACAAGCCCGTGCCGGTGCTGTGGTATCTGTCTGGATTGACCTGCACGCATGCCAATGTCATGGATAAGGGCGAATATCGCCGCGTTGCTGCCGAACTGGGTGTGGCGATTATCTGCCCGGATACCAGCCCGCGGGGTGCTGATATACCGGATGAAGCGGATAACTGGCAGTTTGGTAGTGGTGCCGGTTTTTATGTTGATGCCACACAGGCGCCCTATGCCGAAAACTATAATATGTACAGCTATGTCACCGAAGAATTGCCAGCGCTGATTGCGGCAGAATTCGACGTTGATATGAGCCGGCAAGGTATTTTTGGCCATTCAATGGGTGGACATGGCGCACTGACCATCGCACTAAAACATCCGGCGCGCTATAAAAGCGCATCCGCCTTTGCCCCAATCACCCAGCCATCAACAGCTGACTGGTC
The DNA here is from genome assembly GCF_965657105.1 of Puniceispirillum sp. (SeqCode). Taxonomy (NCBI): domain Bacteria; kingdom Pseudomonadati; phylum Pseudomonadota; class Alphaproteobacteria; order Puniceispirillales (SeqCode); family Puniceispirillaceae (SeqCode); genus Puniceispirillum (SeqCode); species Puniceispirillum sp. (SeqCode). Next base: position 25,366 of record NZ_CBFHNB010000021.1, on the reverse strand, counting down.
ATCCGGATCGCTTGCCAAATATCTTGGTGATGACGCATCAGGCTGGCGCCAATATGATGCTGTTGCCTTGCTTGAAGATGGGCATAGATTTGATGATTTTCTGATAGATCAGGGCACAGCGGACAGTTTTCTTGATAGTGGCTTGCGGCCATGGTTGCTGGAAGAGGCATGTAAGAATGCCGGACAGAAGCTGACCTTGAGAATGCAAGAGGGCTATGACCATTCCTATCTGTTCGTGTCCAGCTTTATGGAAGATCATCTGCGCTGGCACATGAAACGTCTTTAGCGGGATCGCCTTTAGGGGGATCGCCACAGGAGGCTATATGAAAAATCAGCCATTGGGCGGCAATGATATGCCGCGTTTTGCAGGGCCTAGCACGATGATGCGCCTGCCTTCAGCTGATAATGCGGCGGGGTTGGATGCCTGTTTTATAGGCGTGCCAATGGATATTGGCGCGTCAAACCGCCCTGGCACGCGGTTTGGCCCCAAGCAGATACGCGCCGAGTCGGTGATGCTTCGCCCCTATAATATGTGGACAAAGGCAGCGCCGTTTGACTCGATTCAGGTTGCTGATATTGGTGACGTGCCGATTAATACATTTGATCTAAAAGACTCGGTGAAACGTATTACCCGTTTTTATGATGATGTGCTTACGCATGATGTGATTCCGCTATCGCTTGGCGGTGATCATACAATGACATTGCCGATTTTACGTTCGATGGCCAAAAAGCATGGGCCTGTTGGTTTGATTCATGTTGATGCTCATGCCGATATAAATGAACATATGTTTGGCGAAGAGATTGCGCATGGCACACCGTTCCGACGCGCTTGGGAAGAACAGCTGATCGACCCTCAACGCACTTATCAGATTGGGTTGCGCGGCACAGGCTATACAGCCGAAGATTTTGACTGGGCGCGTGATAAGGGTTTTTCGGTAACGCAAGCCGAAGAATTATGGCATCGTTCAGCCGCGCCGTTGATGGCGAAAATCAAGGATGCGCTGGGTGATGATCCGGTTTATCTAAGTTTTGATATCGACGCGCTTGATCCGGCATTTGCGCCAGGCACCGGCACGCAGGAGATTGGTGGCCTGACGACGATACAGGCGCTTGAAATCATTCGTGGTTGTCGCGGTTTGAATATTGTGGGCTGTGACCTTGTTGAAGTCTCGCCCCCATATGATCCGCAAGGTAGCACGGCATTGGTCGCGGCGAATCTGTTATTTGAAATGTTATGCGTTCTGCCAGGCGTCACATATCGAAGCTAACACGTTCTGAATGGGGGATTAACTATGGCACCAGCATTTAGCAAAGCCGAATATAACAATCGTATCGACCGTGTGCGTGTGGCCATGCAAACGCGTGATATTGAGGTTCTTGTGATTGGCGATCCGTCCAATATGAACTGGCTGACGGGTTTTGACTCATGGTCATTTTATACCCCGCAGATGATGGTGCTGGATCTGGTCAATGGGCCATTTCTGATGACCCGTCTGATGGATGCAAAGGCAGCCAGCTTTACTACCTATTTGCCTGACTCGCAGATCATTGGCTATCCCGAACATATGGTACAGCAACCAGATATGCACCCGTCGGATCATGTCGCGGGATGGTTGCGCGATGCGGGTTATGGCACAGCCACAATTGGCTATGAAAGCGATAGTTATTATTTTTCGCCGCGGTCTTTGCATGTTTTGCAGGCCGGACTGCCCGACGCAAAATGGGTTGATGCTGACTTGCTGGTCAATTGGGTGCGCGCCATAAAAAGTGATGCTGAACTGGCGTTTATGTATCAGGCAGCACAGATTGCCGATATCGCCATGCAGGTGGCATGGGATGGTGCCAAGGTGGGGGTTAGACAATGTGATTTGATGGCTGATATTACGGCTGCACAAATTAAAGGCACAGCTGAATTTGGCGGTGATATGCCTGCCTTGCATCCTTTGATACTGGCAGGTGAGGCGGCGACAGCGGCGCATCCGATGTGGACTGACGCAAAGCTTGAGGCAGGGCAGACAATCGCCTTTGAACTTGGCGCATGTCGTAAGCGCTATAATGTCGGGCTGGCGCGGACGGTGCATCTTGGTGCGGTTAAGCCAGCCGCCTTGATCGATACGGCAAAAGCGGTAGAAGACGGCATGGATGCGGTTATGTCATCCTTGCGCGCAGATGCTGTGGCAGGGGATGTGCATGCCGCGTGGCAAAATGTGCTTGATCGCTATGGGTTGGAAAAGAAAAGCCGCATTGGCTATTCGATTGGTGTTGCCTATGCGCCAGATTGGGGCGAGCATACGATCAGCTTCCGGCCAGCCGAACCAACAATCGTGCCGGAAAATGCCGTTGTGCATATTATCCTTGGCATGTGGATGGATGGCTGGGGTATGGAGCTAAGCGAAACATTGCATGTGCGGGAAAAGGACTGTGTGCGGCTGAGCGCCTTTCCACAACATGTGCATGTGGTTAGCTGATGACAACGCCGCTTGATCAGGCCGAACGGTTACTGGCTGATCTGGTCAGTTTCCCCACTGTTACCGGATTACCAAATAGCGATATGATCGCCTATATCAAGGATTACCTTGAGCATCTGGGCATATCGGTGATGCTGGATCCGCATGAAGATGGCGTGCGTTTCAATTTGTTTGCGACGATTGGTTCAGGTAACTGTGACGGGATCATTTTATCTGGGCATACCGATGTGGTGCCTGCAACCGGAGATGGCTGGAGCCGTGACCCCTTTGTTCTGCACAAACAGGATGGGCGTTTATATGGCCGCGGTGCGGTCGATATGAAAGGCTTTCTGGCGACGGCGCTGGCGATGGCACCAGCATTCAAGGCGGCTGAAGATAAGCTGACCATGCCGCTTCATTATGCCTTTACCTTTGATGAGGAAGTGGGCAGTTTTGGCGCGGCGCAAATGCCGGATTTTCTGCGCCGAATGGGTATCAAGCCTGCGATGGCGATCATTGGCGAGCCAACAGGCATGCGGCCATTCATTGGGCATAAGGGCGGGCTGGAATTGGTGGCTGAAATACGTGGGTCGGCAGGTCATGCCTCGGATCCACGTGGTAAGGTAAATGCGCTTTATTATGCAGCGCGGCTGATCACCCATATTGAACAGGTGGCAGCCAGGCTGGCCGATGCGCCGGTTCCAGATTCGCCGTTTGACCCGCCTTATACAACCTTGTCGGTTGGTCACATCGAAGGCGGCGAAGCCCGTAACATTGTGCCTGATTATTGTCGCTTTCTGTGGGAAATCAGGCCGCTGCCTGGCGATGATGCTTATGCCATTCTGGCTGATATAAAAGCCTATATCGCCGATGAGCTTGCGCCAGAGATGCAGGCGATCCTTGTCGATGCGGGGATTAGCATAACCGAGATATCATGGTGCCCGGGGATGGAGGCGCGCGCGTCGTCATCGGCGGCATCGCTGATTGCGCGCCTATGGACAAATGAGGCGCCGGCGGTTGTGTCCTTTGGCACTGATGGCGGGCATTATCAGCAGGCAGGCATGGAAACAATTGTATTTGGTCCGGGCGGTATGGATGAAATGCATCAACCTGATGAATTTATTGAGGTGGATGCGATCAAACAAGGTCTGGCCTTTCTGGAAAATCTGCTTCGCTACGCACAGGAACCACCACCACAAGTTCACATATCCCCATCTGGCGACAGCTCTTGAGTATCCGTGATTTTCTGATTGCGCTTCTGGTGCCGCTGACATGGGGTTTTGGTTTTGCATTAGCCAAAAGCGGGTTAGAGCATTTCCCGCCGCTACTGCTGATGGGCATGCGCTTTGGTATTGCGGCCTTGATACTGGTCTGGTTTGTGCCGATTCCGCGTAGTCATCTGGCAACATTGTTTTTTATCGCTCTTGTATCAGCGACAATTCAATATGGCTTGACCTTTTCAGGTCTGGCGCGGATGGATGCCACACCTGCGATTTTGCTGGTGCAAAGCGAGGTGATTTTTGGCGTCGTTATTGGCGCATTATTGCTGGGTGAAAAGCCCAATTTACGACAGTTTCTTGGTATCATAATCGCCCTTTTGGGAATCGTAATCCTGATTGGGGGGCCGGCTTTAAGTAACAAGGTAACAGGCATAGTTCTGGTGTTGTCAGGATGTTTGATATGGGCGTTTGGACAGGTGCTGATCCGGAAATTCACGCGTGGCCTTACCGGATTTCAACTGACAGCATGGGTTGGGGTGATGGCTAGCCCGCAAATGTTTCTGGCGTCGTTTCTTGTCGAGGGCAATCCGGTGCCTTTTCTTGAGGCCGCCCCCATATCTGCTTGGGGAACGGTGATCTATCTTGGTGTTGTCATGACAGTGGTTGGGTATTCGGCATGGTATTATGTGCTGGGGCGCTATCCGGTGCCCGTGGTGATGCCATTACAGATGTTATTGCCCGTATCAACAATTCTGGGAGCTATGAGTTTTCTGGGCGAACGCCCCGACCCCATCGTCTTTGCAGGTGGCATAGTGGTTATTATTGGTGTCGGTGTGGTGATTATAGAGCCTTCTGTCCTACGGAAATGGCGACAAAACAGCTAAAATAGGCAGTTTCGATTGGGGCTGGCTAAATTAAGCGGTGCTGTGTGCTTGTAATTTTTCCTTTCCGCTTTTAAGTTTCCCGCATCAGGTTCATTTTACCGTTAGCCAGTCCGGGACGTTTACATATGTCACACGATATTATCATTGCACCATCAATTCTGGCGTCTGATTTCAGCCGGCTTGGCGACGAGATCAAAGCGGTCGATCAGGCTGGGGCTGACTGGATTCATCTTGATGTCATGGATGGGCATTTTGTACCGAACCTGACCTTTGGCCCCCCAATTATCAAGGCGCTTCGCGGCACTACTGACAAGATTTTTGACGCGCATCTGATGGTAACTAATCCGGATGCTTTGCTAGCTGATTATGCGGGCGCGGGTGCTGATTATATTACGGTTCATGCCGAAGCCTGCGATCATCTTGACCGGACATTGTCGTATATTCGAGAGCTTGGCTGTAAGGCAGGTGTGGCTTTAAATCCGCATACGCCCGCCGCTGTTATTCAGCATGTCATGGATCGGCTGGATCTGGTTCTGGTCATGACTGTTAATCCAGGCTTTGGCGGGCAAGCCTTTATTCCATCAATGGTGGAAAAAATAGCCACGATAAATCACATGATTGACAGTCGTGATATTATTATAGAGGTTGATGGTGGTATTACTGCCGAAACAGCCAGTGCGGTAGTGCAGGCTGGCGCACGCGCGCTTGTCGCGGGATCGGCAATTTTCAAGGGGGATAACCAAGCATCTTATAGCGGCAATATTGCGCGCATTAGAGATGCGGTGCGGTAAATTAGCCGTGCAATATAAGGGGTATCCAACATATGGGACTTTTAGTTGATGGGCAGTGGTCATCTGCTTGGTATGATACATCAAAGTCTGATGGTAAATTTGTTCGCGACTCAGCGCGTTTTAGGCATTGGATAACAGCCGATGGTTCGCCAGGTCCGACAGGAGATGGTGGGTTTACACCTGATACGGGGCGTTATCATCTTTACGTATCCTATGCCTGTCCATGGGCGCACAGGACGTTGATTTTTCGGCATCTTAAAGGGCTTGATGAGCATATTTCGGTCTCAGTCGTGCATCCGCTGATGCTTGACCAAGGCTGGACATTTGAAACTGATGAATTTGGCGCAACAGGCGATCATCTGCTTGGCAAGTCATTCATGCATCAGGTCTATACGGAAAGTTCTCCCACCGCGACAGGACGCGTTACGGTACCTGTTTTATGGGATAAGCAGCAAGGCTGTATTGTGTCGAATGAATCCTCGGAAATCATCCGCATGTTCAATTCGGCTTTTAATGGCTTGACCGGAAATGAGCATGATTACTACCCCGAAGATATGCGCACAGAGATCGATGTGGTCAATGCCGATGTCTATGAACATATCAATAACGGCGTCTATCTGTCAGGTTTTGCAACCTCGACCAAGGCTTATGAGGACGCGTTTACCAATTTATTTGATGCCCTTGACCGTATGGAAGCGCGCCTGCAAAAAACCCGCTACCTGCTTGGTGCCAGATTAACCGAAGCAGATTGGCGGCTGTTTGTAACGCTGATCCGGTTTGATGCTGTTTATGTCGGGCATTTCAAATGCAATCTCCGGCGTATTATAGATTATCCGGCATTGCATGGTTTTACCTGTGATCTGTATCAGATGCCGGGCATCGCCGAGACGGTCGTTATGCCGCATATCAAACAGCATTATTATGCTAGCCATCCAACGGTTAATCCAACGGGTATTGTGCCGCTTGGCCCAGTGCTTGATTTTGATGCGCCGCATGGACGCGAAGCGCTGGCTGGCTAGGCGTGTTTATTTGGAATTGCGTGGTGAGGCACCTAAATGTGCCTCGCCGCGATGTTTGGCCAGCTGGATCTGTTTCTGGCGTTCGGCGAAGCGGGCGGTGCGCTCGGGATCCTGTGTATCCTGACAATGATGACAGCTGATCCCTTCCACATATTCAGGGCGGTGCATATCATCCTGCGATAGGGGCATGCGGCAACCATGGCACATGCCGTAACTGCCCGGATTGAGATTGTGATCTACCGCTACGCGGCCATCAAATACAAAGCATTCACCTTGCCATTTGCTGTCATTCTGGGGGATATCTTCAAGATATTTCAAGATTCCGCCCTTTAGATGAAAGACCTCGTCAAAGCCATAATCCTGCATCAGGGCGCTGGCTTTTTCACATCGGATACCGCCGGTGCAATACATGGCAATTTTTTTCGGTTTTGCGGCATCCTGTTGTTCGGCTAGACGTGCAGCCCAGTCAGGAAAATCACGAAAATTTGTGGTCATCGGGTCAACCGCATTATCGAACATCCCAATTGCTGTTTCATAGACATTGCGCGTATCGACAACAAGCACATCGGGATCACTGATCAAGGCGTTCCAGTCTTTGGGTTCTACATAGGTGCCTGTACGCTCTGCCGGACTTATTTCGGGACGACCCATGGTCACAATTTCGCGTTTCAGGCGAACTTTCATCCGCAAAAAAGGCTGTGTTGGGCTATGTGAAAATTTTAATGACATACCACCAAAGCGGCTGTCTGCTTCGAGCCATTTCAAAATGCCTGTCATACCGTCAATGGGGGCGGCAATTGTGCCATTGATGCCTTCATTGGCAAGCAGGATTGTGCCAAGCGCCTGATGTGATGTGCATAAATTTATGATCGTCTGCTGAAGCGTTTCAATATCTGTTAGGGTCACAAATTTATACATGGCCGCGACGACATAACCGCGCCCGTCAACCTCGGCGCGCGATAACATTTCATTCATATTCTGGATCATAATCGACATGCCAATCCTAACGTCATCTATATCATGTCCTGTTTTCAGCAACCTAGCATCTGCTATGCTGAAATCCAAGATATTGCGCTGTGGCCAAACAGAAGATATTTTAAAGCTGAGATGCTTATGATATGCCCTCTTGGGTGAGGTCAATCAAGACGCTCATATCCATATATTAAAACAGGAACGAACCATGTCCGCCTTGCACGCCCTTATTGTTATTGATCCACAGGTTGATTTTTGTCCGGGTGGCGCGTTAGCGGTTGCCGATGGTCATAGTATTATGCCGCATATAAATGCGATGATGCCGGCCTTTGATAAGGTTTTCATCACGCAGGACTGGCATCCTGAAGGCCATTCGAGTTTTGCCTCACAACATGCAGGTGCGGCAGCCTATAGCATGATCGATATGCTGTATGGGCCACAAACCCTATGGCCGGATCATTGCATTGCGGGAAGCGCTGGGGCTGCCTTTCACCCTGATCTCAATTCTGATCTGGCGGTCGCGATTATCCGTAAAGGCATGAACCCGGCGGTTGATTCCTATTCAGCGTTTTTCGAGAATGATCGAAACACGACAACTGGGCTTGGCGATCTGTTGCGTGCGCATGATGTGGCGGCGGTGACCTTGGTTGGTCTAGCAACCGATTTCTGTGTTGCCTGGTCGGCACTGGATGCGGCAAAGCTTGGCTTTAGCGTTGCAGTTGAGCTCAAGGCCTGTCGTGCGATTGATCTTGATGGCTCACTTGACCAGGCTTTTGATGCCATGCGTTCAGCTGGCGTGACGTTTAAGCATTAGGCCAAGAGTGGTGTCAGCTGATTAATGTGATGGGGGTGTCGCTGTTCTCAAAGCGGGGTCTGCTGCCCACACATCTGCCAGCCAGCTTTGCATCAAACTGCTGCCGCCAACATCAAGAACCATGTTCCGCAAGCGGGCTACCGGCCCGGATAGGCGCATGATCGCGCCACTAAGTTCAGCTTTGCGGGCAATAGGCGCAACTGATATTGAACGCTGGCGCGCATAGCTGGCAAAGGCTGATTTTATGTCATCTGTTTCACATAGGCATTCATATAAACAAGCCGCATCCTGTAATGTCTGCCCTGCACCCTGCGCCAGATGTGGCGGCATAATGTGGGCAGCATCACCCGCCAGCACGACATTGCCACGTCGCCAACATAAAGGACTGTCAGCTTTAGGCAAAGGCGTAGCGACCCATTCGATATCATGATGGGCCAGATATGACAGCACTGGATGCGGTGCCAGAATCTTATTCTGCCAGCCAGATATATTATGGTCATTCTTGCCTGATATTGTCACAACAACATTGACCTTGGCGCCACTATTGATCGGGTAATGAACAATATGCGTGCCTTGCCCAAGCCATAGGTTGCTTTGTGGCCGGACGAACATATCTGGAAGAATATGCGCGTCAATTTCGGCGCGCATGGCCAGTTTTGATGTTGATTTTGCGTTTGCTGATCCCGTGACATAGGCGCGGCCAGAGCCGTTTGCCCCGTCAGCCGCAACAAGCCCATCACATGCCAGCAGATCACCCGACGCCAGCACTAATGTGGTAATGCCATCAGCATCGGTCAGACTGACAAGCTTATCATCAATGAAGGTGATGTTAGGAAGGTTGAGCGCAACATCATGCAAGGCTGTCAGCAGATCATCTCGCCCTAATGATGCGTAATATTGGTTAAGGGGGAGATGGGTGATTGTGGCGGCCGTTTCAAGCGCGCGAACACTGATCGTATCAAGCCGTGTTGTTAAGGCCGTAAGCGCGTCTTCAAGCCCCAGACGGCATATAGCCTGCCAGCCATTTGGTGCAATTTGGATGCCGCCTTGCAAAGGCTGGTGGCGTTTGCCACCTGTCAGCAATGTGACCGCATGCCCTGATCGGGCAATCGCTATTGCAGTGCTATATCCGGCAATACCACCACCGCTAACCGCTATCATAATGTTCCTCATCAAAAAGCCGACCACACTATAAAGCGTGGCCGGCTTGAATGTCTAAGGCTAAAGCGCAATCAAAAGCAGATTACGTCTTAGCCTGCTATTTTGCTTCAAGTGCCTGATCAAGTGTCATGCGGAACTTGTCAACAATTTCGTCAATGTGATGACGTTCAGCCACAAAGGCGGGCGCGACAATCGCATTGTCACCAGTCCATTTGATATGCAGACCATTCCAGAACATGGCTTTTTGCATATTGCCACCACGACGGCCTGGGGCACCATCTGAATGCACTTCAATGCCAGCCATCATGCCGATGCCGCGAATATCGGCAACAAGCGGATGATCTTGTAATGTCCACATGGCATCAAGGAAGTAGTCTTCCAGTGCCGCGGCATTTTCAAACAGGCCTTCATCCTGATAGATTTTCTGGGTGGCAATGCCAGCAGCACAGGCTGCCGGGTGTGCTGAATAGGTGTAGCCATGGAAAAATTCGATAGCATTATCCGGCGCGGCATTGGTGATCGTATCATAGATTTCGTCTGTAACAGCAACACCGCCCATTGGAATGGCACCATTCGTCAATGCTTTGGCCATGGTGATGATATCAGGCTTGACGTTGAATTTCTGTGTCGCAAATGGGGTGCCCATACGGCCAAAGCCGGTGATAACCTCGTCAAATACTAGGATCAAACCATGCTTATCGCAGATTTCGCGAACCTTTTCGAGATAGCCAACTGGTGGTACCAATGTGCCTGTTGATCCGGCAACCGGCTCGATAAAGACCGCGGCGAGGGTGCCGCCGCCCAGATTTTCGGCAATACGTTCAAGATCCATAGCCAGTTCAGCACCTGTTTTTGGCTGACCCTTGTTGAAGCGTTGATCTTCCTGCCATGTGTGACGAATCAGCGAAATATTAGGCAGCGTCAGGCCAAATGTTTCACGATTGCGTACCATGCCAGCAAGCGAAACGCCGCCCATATTGACACCATGATAGGCGCGTTCACGGCTGATCAGACGGTTGCGCTGTGCTTCACCACGTGCACGCTGATAGGCCAGTATCACCTTGATTGCGGTCTCGATTGATTCAGAGCCCGAATTTGTGAAGAAAATATGATTGAAATCATCTGGCAGAAGACGGCAAACGCGTTCAGCCAGATCGAATGATCCGGGGTGACCTAGCTGGAAATGTGGTGTGTAGTCATTTTCAAGCATCTGCTTGTACACAGCTTCGGCGATTTCGCGGCGTCCATGGCCAGCAGGTGTGCAGAACAAGGCAGATGATCCATCAATAATCTGGCCACCTTTATAGTCCCACATATACATCCCATCAGATTTAACGACCATCCGGGGGTTTTTCTTGAAATCACGGTTGGCCGAAAACGGCATCCAGTGGCTTTCAAGCGAATTAACGTCGTATGCCATAACAGTTCTCCAATATCCCATGGGCAGGCCTTGCCAGACAAATGCCTTTATGTGCCTGTCGCGTTGCATTTTTAACAATTTACAAAATTAGTAGGCGTAACGCTATCCCTATTACGTCAAACCATTTTTATTTATTTTACGTTACGGGGCAATTGTCCCGTTTCAATAGAACCAGATTATCCATTGACTGGTACCAGATTCAATGCTTCAAAAGATATAACATTTGCATGGTCTTAGATGATTTAACTGGACAGTAAAGCAGGCACAATGAACGAGCATATTATCATCACGTTGGATTCAGAGTCAGGTGTCAGTCTGCAAGCGCAAATAAGGCAAAGCGTCGTCGAGGCGATTCTGGGGCGTTCAATCTTGCCTGGTGACAAGTTGCCATCAAGCCGGGCGCTATCTTCACAGTTGAATGTATCGCGCAATACGGTGATTTTGGCCTATCAGGCCTTGATCGATACAGGCTATGTCGAAACGCGGGAGCGATCAGGTTATGTGGTCAGTGATGATGCACCGATATCGCCACTGGTTGATACGCCTGGCAATGATAGTGAAGCATTATATCCCTTTGATGACATGGATGGTGTGATACGACCCAAGTCAACTGATAATCAGGTGCAGGTTGATTGGGATGCCAAGCTGGTACAGTCATGCAGTTATATCCGGCCAGTACAAAAGCCGGTCAATTGGCGCGAATATAAATATCCCTTTGTCTATGGTCAGGTTGATAATGAATTATTTTCACTGTCGGAATGGCGTGATTGCGCTCGACAAGCGTTTGGCATGCGCAATTTTGGCACTATGGTTGGTGACTTTGGCCAGCATGATGATCCGATGCTGGTTAATTATATATGTTCGCGCAGTCTGCCCCGTCGTGGGATCAGAGCGCGTCCTGAACAAATTCTGGTGACGCTTGGGGCGCAAAACGCATTATATCTGGTGGCACAACTGATCGTCGATGCGAACAAGCATGTTGTTATCGAAAACCCAGCTTATCCCGATTTACGTGATATTCTGCTTCAGCGCACGCAGAACATCCACCCGCTTCCCGTTGATGAGGGGGGGCTGATACTTGATGAAGAGGTGCTGCGCCAAAGTGATTCAGTATTTATCACGCCCAGTCACCAATGCCCGACAACTTTTACCATGCCTGCGGGTCGGCGGCGGCAATTGCTTGATATGGCGCGGCGGCATGACCTGTTGATCGTCGAAGATGATTATGAATTTGAGATGAATTTTCTGGGGGCACCAACCCCAGCATTGAAATCACAGGATGAAGATGGCCGGGTAATCTATGTTGGTAGCTTGTCAAAATCGGTGTTTCCGGGCTTGCGGCTAGGCTATTTGGTGGCGCCAGAAGGGCTGATTAGCCAAGCGCGGGCTTTGCGGCATCTGATTTTGCGACATCCACCAGGCCATGCGCAACGCACGTTGGCTTATTTTATGGCACTTGGTCATTATGATGCACAGATTCGCCGCCTGCGAAGGCATCTGGCTGGACGCCATACAGCGTTGCAAAATGCGCTTGATCAGGAAGGGTTGTTTGCCCGCACAGGATCGCATTTCGGGGGTACCAGCTTTTGGGTCAAAGGACCAGACTGGCTTGATGCCCGTGAACTGGCACGGCGCGCCGCAGAAGAAGGTGTGCTGATCGAAGCTGGTGACGTGTTCTTTGGCGGGACAAGGCCACCGCTTAATTATTTTCGACTGGCCTATTCGGCGATTGCGGCTGAACGTATTCCCGATGGCATTCAAAAGCTGGCCGGTGTCATGCGCCGGATGCAAAGCCAAAAGTCATGATATATGAGGCTGGCATGCTGGACAGGTGCGTGTATGGCGTGAAAATTCGTTTAAGATGATGCCTTTTCCTGATATGTGTCAGATATATATGGCCCTAAGAGACACCCGCATATGATGCGGAGATGAGTGAGACTGATATGAGTATATCGCAAAGCAACCGGTCCCAAAACAGCGCCCCAAAGAACAGCGAACCAAGTGCGTTTCTGTCAGATGCTAATGGAGATTGTCCGCCCGATCTGCTGGCACGTGCGACAACTGGCACCCCGCCAACCTTTGTGTTTGTGCGGGCGATTGGTGACGCGGTGCTGCAAACCGCGCGTCAGGCGCATGAAGCTAATCTAATTCGTCCCATTCTTGTTGGTGAGCCAGATATTATCGCCGAAGATGCGCATGCCTTGGGGTGGGATCTTGATGGTATCGAGATTGTCGAAAGCAGTGGCGAGAAGGGGGCTATCGAAGCGGCTATCAAACTGATTCAAACTGGTGACGCCAGCGGTTTGATCAAAGGGCAGTTGCATACTGATGTCTTTATGGGCGGTATCGTCAGGCGTGACGCCGGCATCCGTATCGGCAAACGGCTTGTGCATGTGTTTGCGATGCTGCCGCCAGCTGGGGGGCGGGCGTTGCTGATCAGTGATGCGGCGGTCAATGTGGCGCCAGATATCGAAACCCGAACCGAAGCGGCCTTATTGATGGGCGACCTTGTTCGTAAATTGGGACAGGAACGCCCCAAGATTGCGGTTTTATCAGCGACCGAGTCGGTGCTGGACGCGGTGCCTTCAAGCGGTGATGCGCTGGCTATTGCCAAGGCAGCACAGGCGCAAGATGACCAGGCAGATTACGCCGGGCCATTATCCCTTGATCTGGCCATTTCGCCCGATGCAGTGGCTATGAAAAAGCTGGATGCTGCTGCGCCTATTGCGGCTGTGGCTGGCATGGCAGATGCGCTGGTTGTACCCGATATTGTATGTGGCAATGTGCTGTTCAAAGCACTGGTCTGGTGCGCAGGAGGGCTAGCGGCAGGGCTGGTGCTTGGGGGCGGTGTCCCGATTATACTGACCAGCCGTTCGGATCCACCGGCGGCACGGTTGGCATCCATTGCGCTAGCGGTTATCGCGGGTAAGGATTAGACAGGATTACTATATAAGCTGATAGATTAGGGTAAGCTGACCGATTATGCGTATAAAAAACCGGCCCATATCAGACGATATGAGCCGGTTTTATTTTAGATATAAATAATGATCAGACCAGAAGCGGTGCAATCACCAAGCTAACAATTGCCATCACATTGATCAAAATGTTCATAGCTGGGCCAGATGTGTCTTTGAGCGGATCACCAACGGTGTCGCCAACAACAGCGGCCTTATGCACGTCAGACCCTTTACCACCAAGATTGCCTTTTTCGACATATTTCTTGGCGTTGTCCCATGCACCACCGGCATTGGCCATCATCAGAGCCATCATCACACAACAGATCAAAGCGCCACCAAGCATGCCGCCAAGCGCCTTTGGTCCGAGGCCGAAGCCGATAACCACAGGTGCCAGCACAGCCAATGCGCCAGGAAGGATCATTTTCCGCAAAGCAGCACGGGTAGCGATGTCAACACAACGTGCTGTATCAGGCTTGGCTTTGCCTTCAAGCAGACCCGGAATTTCGCGGAACTGACGACGAACTTCCTGTATCATATCAAAGGCAGCATCACCAACAGCTGTCATGGTCAAGGCGCTAACAAGGAACGGGAAGATACCACCTATGAACATACCGCATAGAACCAGCGGATCGTTAATCGCGAGGACAAAACCGTCCATGCTTGCCGAGATTTTTTCGATATAGGCACTGATCAGCGCGAGGGCGGCAAGCGCCGCGGCACTGATAGCAAAACCCTTGCCGATTGCAGCGGTTGTATTGCCAACCTCATCAAGCGAGTCAGTGATTTCACGTGTTTCAGGGCCCATTTCGGCCATTTCTGCAATACCACCAGCATTATCAGCAACCGGGCCATAGGCATCGATTGCCATGGTGATGCCAACTGTTGACAACATACCAACAGCCGCCAGACCTACACCGTAAAGACCAGCAGACATGTTCGCAAAATAGATGATCGCGGCAATTGTCAGTACCGGAATGGCGACTGACTGCATACCAAGCGCAAGGCCTGAGATCATGATGGTTGCTGGGCCAGTCTCGCCGTCTTTGGCGATTTTACGAACAGGCGCACCGCCTGTGTAATATTCTGTTACCAAACCAACAATGATACCGCCAATCGCACCAACCAGAACGGCTGACCATACACCAACGCTTGCACCCATGCCTGCCACCACGTAATAGGCGGCGACAATAAAGGCAACCGATGAACCAATAGTGCCAAAGCGTAAGGCTACGTCAGGGCTTTTACCAGAGAACATTTTCACAGCCAGAATACCAGCAAGCGAACAAATCAGACCAGCTGAGGCTAGCGCCAATGGCATAAATTGAAGCGCCATACGATCACCGCCAAGGTTATCAACGGTGGCTAGTGACATTGAAGCAGCCAGCGCAATCGAAGCGATCATCGAACCACAATATGACTCAAAGATATCTGAACCCATACCAGCGACGTCACCAACATTATCACCAACATTATCAGCAATAACAGCAGGGTTACGTGGATCATCCTCGGGGATACCGGCTTCAACCTTACCGACAAGGTCAGCACCGACATCGGCACTTTTGGTGAAGATGCCACCACCAACGCGGCTAAACAGAGCAACGGATGATCCACCCATGGCAAAACCCTCAATAGCGTGGATTGTGGCTGTATCGCCTGCGAAGTAATAATACAGGATACCAACGCCAAACAGACCCATAGAGGCTACTGTTAGACCCATGATAGAGCCACCAAAGAAAGCGACGTTCAGCGCTTCTGCGGCGCCTTTTGTATTGGCAGCGACCGCCGTGCGAACATTTGCTTTGGTTGCTGAGTACATGCCGATATATCCGGCAACGCCTGAACAGAGTGCACCAAGAGTAAAGGAAGCAGCTGTCTGCCACCCTAATCCAAAATAAAGTGCCACGATACAGATCACACAGAAAATGGCGAGCCGCTTATATTCGCTGGCCATAAAGACCATGGCACCGAGATGGATTTCATCGGCGATTTCTTTAACTCTGCCTTCTCCGGCTGGAGTCTGCAGTATTCTGACATAGATCAGTAGTGCCGCTACTAAACCTAGAATACCTAGGCTAATCGGCAAAATTGCTGTGGTAAGCATGAATAGATCCTCTTGCTTAGAAAGATAAATAGATGGTTTGCCTATGGCCTCCCCCGGATGTCATGCAAACCGCCGCGTTTATAGCGATAATGGACTATAGTGTAAAGCGGCTATAGGCGTATACTATGAGTGTCATATTTTCAGAAATCATATGGTTTGAAGTGTGGCCGCGCATAGTTGAACTTTTTCTTGGCTCATTCATGTAATTTATTTGAATTTTGGTGTGTTAAATGACAGATTTACCGTAATGGTCTGATCGTTTTAATGACCTGTCATATAAAGTAAAAGGTTCCAAGATCCATGTCAGATGATGCCCGACTATTGTACGGAAAGCATGTTCGCCAGACTATTCTAGATGATGCCGCCACCGATATCGAAAAACTCTCAAAGAAACGTCCAACAGGCAAACTTATTTCAGTTGGCATTGGTGATGTAGAAGAAATTGCTGTTTATATCCGCGGGCAGTCGCGGGCGGCCGCGACAGTTGGTTTGCCATTTTCCGAACAACACTGGCCAGCTGACCTAACGCAAGAAGAATGTAAAAAGCGACTGGTCGATATGAATGATGATCCAGATGTGCTGGGTGTGATTTTGCAGCGTCCTGTGCCAAAGCATATAAATGTGCGGTCACTGCAATCGGCTATTCACCCCCTCAAAGATGTCGAGGGTATGAATCCAGCGTCAATTGGTAACATAGTATATAATGAAACCGCGTTGGCACCATGTACGGCCGCCGCGTCGGTTGAGATGATTCGGGCAACCGGCCTTGACCTCAAAGGTTTGGAAGTGGTGATGGTCGGTCACTCGGAAATTGTTGGTAAGCCTGCCGCCTTTATGTTGATGGCGGAAGGTGCGACAGTGACGGTATGCCATCATATGACACGATCTGTGGCCGCGCATACACGGCGTGCTGATGCTGTACTTGTCGCGGTTGGCATTCCACATTTTTTGAAGGCTGATATGGTCAAGCCTGGTGCTGCCGTTATCGATATCGGCATTAATCAGATCACTGATGAAGATGGGCATTCAAAAATTGTGGGTGACGCCGATACCGAGGCTGTTGCTGATGTTGCCAGCTGGATTACACCTGTACCAGGTGGTGTTGGTCCGGTTACAGTGGCCATGCTGATGCGCAATGCGGCACGGGCATTCCAAAAACAGGTTGAATTGGGCTGGACAAGCTAATGGATATATTAGGTGATAATTTTAAACCTCAGCCCTATTGGTGGGATGATATTGATTTTGGTGCTCAGCAAAGCACGGATACGCCCGACATTCCTGCAAAGACCGATGTGCTGATTGTTGGCGCTGGCTATGCTGGTTTGCATGCGGCTATAGTGCTGGCGCGTGCTGGCTCGAATGTGCTGGTTGTTGATGCCGAACATATCGGTTATGGCGCCTCAACCCGAAATGGCGGGATGATTTCGTCAGGCGTTAATGTGGGTAAACATGTGAAGCTTGATAAAAACATCGAAGGTGCGATGCTTGATGAAGCGTCGCAATCATATAGCTGGCTTGCCGAATTTGTAAAAGCCGAAAAGATCGATGCGGTGTATCAGCAATGCGGGCGTTTTGTTGGTGCGCATTCCAAATCAGCCCTGAAAAAACTCGCTGGGCGTCTGGATAAGTTGAATGATCTGACTGCCGCGGATGCCTATATGGTGGCACCTGAAGATACACGTCAGGAAATAGCTTCGGATTATTATCATGGCGGGATGGTTCTGCAACGCTCGGGCGCGGTGCATCCCGGAAAACTCTATGATGGTGTGTTAAAGGTTGCGCGCAAGGCCGGTGTTACAATTGTCGGACAGGTGCGCGCGGGCAAGATTAACCGACGTGATGGCCAGCTATATATCGAAACAAGCGCTGGTGAGGTGCAGGCCGAAAATGTACTTATCACCACGAATGGCTATACGGGCGGTTTTGAGCCTTGGCTGAAAAGACGTGTGGTGCCCGTGCCATCTTATCAAATCGCGACCGAACCGCTGGGCAAGGACGAGATAAAGGCACGCTTTCCCAATTTACGCATGATCGCCGATACTAAACGGCTGTTATATTATTTCCGGCCATCACCTGACCGGACGCGGATTCTGTTTGGTGGCCGTGCGCATTATCTGGCGCATGATCCTTATGCTGGTGCGCGCATGTTGCATAAGGGGCTGACAAGCGTATTTCCCGATCTGGCCGATATCCGGCTTAGTCATGGCTGGTGGGGATATGTTGCCTACACCATGGATGGGGTGCCGCATATTGGCGAAAGCCAGAAAGGCGTCTATCACGCGGTTGGCTGTCATGGTAGCGGCGTCGTCATGATGAGTTGGCTTGGGCATCGGCTTGGTATGCGGCTTGCTGGTACGGCCAATAGCAAAAGCATTTTTGAAGATCGTAAATTATCTTTCTTCCCGTTTTATAACGGGCAGCCATGGTTCCTGCCTATCATGGGCAAAGTCTATCAAATACAGGACTGGCTAGATGTCAGATTACGATAATCCGATGCCATATTTGCGGTCTGAACAGGTGTGCGCACATCGGGGTGCGTCTGGAACGGCACCTGAGAATACGATGATTGCACTGGAAAAGGCCTGTGGCATGGCAGTTGGAAGTGTTGAATTTGATATTTCTATGCTTGGTGACGGTAGCCCCGTGATACATCATGATGCACAATTTGGCCGCACGGTTAGCGGTTCTGAACGCTTGCAGGATCTGGTGCTAGGGGATATCGCCGGATGCGATGCGGGTGCCTGGTTTGGTGATGATTTTGCCGGACAGACGATCCCGCTTTTGCAAGATGTGCTTATACTGCTTGAAAGCCATGCCAAATTGCCAATTCTGGATGTCAAAATTCACCATGACGAACATCACGCCTTTGCCAAGGCGCTTGCCAAGACACTGAATAAGGTGATCGGGAATAAGGTGATCGGGAATAAGGTGATCGGCCAGACGGGACTTGATGAGTATCTTATCAGCAGCTTTTCACGTCCGTTTCTGGAGTCTATGCGCGCGGTTATGCCGGATGCCCCTCTGGTGTTACTTGACGAGGCTTTGCCATCTGACTGGTCTGACTATAGTGATTCGCTTGGTTTGAAAGCGATACATCTGGATTATCGCCGGATTACGCCGGATGATGTCCGCACGGTCAGAGCTGCTGGACTGGATTGCCGGGTTTATACCGCCAATGATCCAGTCGCTGTGCAACCGCTTATCGAAGCTGGGCTGACAACAGTGATTAGTGATTTTCCTGAACGCTTTCTTGCACCAAAGGGCTAACATGCCGTAAACAAAGCATAATCATGCTACGTTTGGCTTTTGGTGAAATGGATCGATAATGGATGAATTTGATTATGCAGCCTGGCAAAAGGCGAATCAGGACATAGACAGTCTGCGCGCAGTTATGTTTGATCTTAACGGTGTTATGCGGGGTAAACGCCTGCCTGTTTCGCAGCTGAAAAAAATCACATCCGGTGAAATGCGGATGCCGTTTTCAACAGCAAATGTCGATATCTGGGGTCGTGATATTGAGAATAGCAAATGGGTATTTGCCACTGGCGACGCCGATGGATTGTGCGTCTGGACAAAGCGTGGCCCCTTGCCGATGACCGATATCAAAACCGGCAAACGGTCAGCGATGTTGCCGCTGGGGCTTCATAATGAAGATGGCACCCCTTTTATGGGGGATGCGCGCAATGTGCTGGCATCGGTCCTCGAGCGTTATCATGCTGAGGGCATGACGCCGGTTGCGGGAGTTGAGTTGGAATTCTATCTTGCTTCGGCACGCAAAGCCCCGGCGGATATTCCGGTAACGCCATTATCGCCGATGAATGGTGCCACATCGATGCGCGAGGCGGTATTGGCGGTCGATGAGCTTAATGATTACGATGCCTTTCTGACCGATCTATATGCAGCATGCGCGGCACAGGATGTTGCGGTTGATGCCGCCACCAGCGAAAGTGGTCAGGGGCAGTTTGAAGTGACGCTGGCGCATCAAAGCGATCTGCTGAAAGTTGCGGATGACGCGATGTTGTTCAAACATATTACCAAATATGTGGCACGCCAGCATGGAATGGCGGCCAGCTTTATGGCCAAGCCCTATGCTGAACGTCCGGGAAGCGGCCTGCATGTCCATATCAGCCTAATCGATGATGCTGGTCGCAATCTGTTTGATGATGGGGGCGCATTGGGTAACGATATGATGCGCTATGCCATTGGTGGCTTGTTGGCACATATGGCCGACTCAATGTTGATTTTTGCGCCTCACTTGAATTCATATCGTCGGCTGGCGCTGGAAATGCACGCGCCAGTGGTGATTTGCTGGGGCTATGAAAACCGGACTGTCGCGGTGCGTGTGCCGCATGGGTCAGGCGCGGCGCGGCGGATTGAACACCGTGTTGCCGGGGCAGATTGTAACCCCTATCTGATGCTGGCGATCATTCTGGCAACAGCCATGCAAGGTATGCAGGATAAAACAGACCCCGGTTCGCCGATTGCTGATAACGCCTATGCGCATGATTTGCCGCGTTTGCCTGATAATTGGCAGGCGGCGATTCATAGATTTGAAGCTAGCCCCATCATACAAAGCCTTTTACCATCGACCTGCCAGCAGATGTTTGTTGATTGCAAGATACAGGAATATAGAGAATTCCAGCAACAAATCTCACCATTTGAATATTTTAGTTATCTTGATCAAGTGTAGTATTATGCACCTATATCCGATCAATTTGTTGAATTATGCCGCATAAAGTGGTTAAGGTTAGTCAAAGACTGCCACTGGTTTTGTTTCTATTTCGTGCACTAAAGGTCTTTAATCAAAACAAGGGAGCTAATGATGAAGAAACTGTCTTTTATCTGTGTGATAGCCATGGCTGTGTCAACGACGGCTTTTGCAGACGGGTCGCTGAATATCTATAATTGGTCAGACTATATTGGCGAAGATACGATTGCTAATTTTGAAGCAGAAACCGGCATCGATGTCACTTATGACATGTATGACTCGAATGAGGTTCTGGATGCTAAAATGATGGCGGGCTCATCGGGTTATGATCTGGTTGTCCCAACCGCCGATTTTCTCGTGCGTGGCCGCGAAGCTGGCGTGTATAAGGATATGGATATGTCACGGCTTAACAATGCCGGTAATCAGGATCCGCAAATTCAAGGTCTAGCAAATCAAGCGATGGGTTCATCCACGGCAGGTCTGGTCTATATGTGGGGAACAACAGGTGTAGCCTATAATGAAAAGATGATCGCTGACCGGCTTGGCGACGATGCGCCTACTGATAGCTGGAGCCTGATCCTCGATCCGAAATATGCGTCCAAGCTTGAAGATTGCGGCATCGCCATTCTGGATGCGCCTACCGATGTTTTGCCAAACGTCATCGCCTATCTTGGCAAGGATGGCACAAGCCAAAATAAAACTGATTTTGAAGCTGCAGGTGACGTCTTGAATGCGGTGCAACCATATTTGCGCTATATCCATTCCAGCCAGTCAATCAACGATATGGCGAATGGTGATCTATGTGCGGCGATTATGTGGTCGGGTGACGCCTTTCAGGCGGCAGCACGCGCCGAAGAAGCCGAAAACGGGCATGTCATCAATTATGTCATTCCATCCGAAGGCACAAATATGTGGTTTGACGTTATGGCGATTCCGACTGATGCCAAGAATCTGGATAACGCCTATAAATTCATTGATTACATGATGCGGGCTGATGTGGCCGCGGCAAATGTGAATTATGTCTGGTATGCCAGTGGTAATGCGGCGGCAAATCCGCAAATTGATCCTGAAATTCTGGAACATCCGGGCATTTATCCATCGGCTGAGGCACAGAAAAACCTGTTTGTTGTTCCCGTCTATGACGCCAAACTTGACCGTGTGGTAAACCGCGTCTGGTCACGCTTTGCATCAGGCGGCTGATAACTGATAGCTGGTTGATTATAATCTGATCTGATCCCCATCTTTGGCGTCGTGTATGCCCAAAATGGGCGATCAGGTTAGTTCAGAAGCACAGAACAGGATGAGATCGGTCGATGGCTCCCTTTATTCGCCTGCAGAATGTCACCAAAAGTTTTGCTGACGTAAATGCTGTGAATGACCTGTCTTTGGACATCGAGCAGGGAGAATTATTTTGCCTGCTGGGTGCGTCTGGATGCGGAAAATCGACTTTGTTGCGGATGCTTGCTGGTTTTGAAACGCCAACATCTGGACTCATTGAAATCGATGGTCAGAATATGGCGGATGTGTCGCCTGCTGACCGCCCTGTAAATATGATGTTTCAGAGCTATGCGTTGTTTCCGCATATGACGGTTGCCAATAATATTGCCTATGGTTTGCGTCGTGCCGGTATTCAGGGTGCCGAACTGGATACGCGCGTTGCCAACCTCATAAAACTTGTCCGGCTTGATGGGCTTGCATCACGCAAACCGCATAAATTGTCAGGTGGTCAGCGCCAACGCGTTGCTCTGGCGCGTGCTTTGGCGCGTCAACCAAAGTTACTGCTACTTGATGAACCTTTGGCCGCGCTGGATAAGAAGTTACGCGAAGATACCCAGTTTGAGCTTGTTGATATTCAGGAAAAACTAGGAACGACGTTCATTGTTGTGACACACGATCAGGAAGAAGCCATGACGCTGGCCACTCGGATTGGTATTATGGATCAGGGCTGTCTTGAACAGGTCGATGCGCCACGGGTTTTATACGAACAGCCAAGGAATAGTTTTGTGGCTAATTTTTTGGGTACGGCCACCTTTATCACAGGTGCCGTTGCAAAAATCGATGGCTCATTCATTCATGTCGATGGGGTATGCCCGACAGAGGTATATATTGATCCCCAGTCAGACCGTATCATGCCCGAGAAGGGTGCCACAGTGACGCTTGCGATACGGCCAGAAAAAATCCATCTGACCCGCACCAAAACCGGCCATAAAAATGAAAGCACCGTCATTATTGAGGATATAGCCTATCTGGGTGTTGCCTCGAATTACCGTGTTAAACGTGATGATGGCTTGCTATTCAAACTGCAACAGACGCATGGCCAGCGCAACGAGACGCCGCTGGAATGGGAAGAAAAAGGCTTTGTGCATTTCGATCCTGCCGATGTGATCTTGCTTGAGGATTAGGGCGATGGGCGCGTTCATAGCACGTTTTGGAAAGCGCCTTGTTGTTATTTTGCCGATGACATGGCTGGCTATGTTTTTTCTGATGCCTTTGATTGAAACTGTGCAGGTTTCATTTACCACTGCCCGTCGTAGCGTGCCGCCCTATGCCCCTTTATGGGGGTTTGAGGATGGTGCCTTTTTCACCAATTTCAATCTCGAAAATTACGCATTTCTGTTTGAATATTGGCAAGATTATCTGGGGCCAGCGGGTAATTCGGTGCGGCTAGCCTTTTTTGCGACGCTTGTTTGTTTGCTTTTTGCCTATCCGATGGCATGGTGGATTGCACGATCTACTGCCCGTATGCGAACGATATTACTGATACTGGTCATGTTGCCTTTCTGGACGTCGAGCCTATTGCGGCTATATGCGCTGATTGGGCTTTTGAATCCCAATGGATTTATCAATAGCACGCTTATCTATATCGGCCTTATTGATAAGCCGATTGGCATGATGCAGACCGATTTTTCGATCTATATGGGTATGGTTCTGACCTATTTGCCACTTATGATTTTGCCACTTTACGCAACGATGGTGCGGCTTGACGGGGATTTGATCGAGGCGGCAGCCGATCTTGGCGGATCGCGCTTTCATATTTTTGCGACGATCATTATACCTTTAACGATACCGGGTATTATCGCGGGTAGTCTATTGGTGTTTATTCCTGCGGTTGGTGAATTTGTTGTGCCAGCTTTGCTTGGTGGCCCCGACCAACTGATGATCGGCAAAGTGCTATGGACCGAGTTTTTCCGCAATCGTGATTGGCCGGTGGCGGCGTCGCTTGCCATGCTGTTGATTGCCATTCTGACAGTGCCGATTATCTATGCACGTTACCAGGATGGCCGTCAGGATGAAGCCGAAGCGCATAAGCTGAGGGAACCAGCGTCATGAAACAGGGCATTGGCTGGTTATCATTGACGATGGGCGTGCTTGGCTTTGGGCTGTTATATCTGCCTATAACAGTGATGATCGCCTATAGTTTCAATGCGGGCAAGTTGGTATCTGTCTGGTCAGGATTTTCAACCAAATGGTATGCCAGTCTGCTACATAATGACCAGTTACTATCGGCCTTTGGAAAGTCACTCTGGATTGCTTTCTGCGCTGCAAACATATCAACCATTTTCGGTATTTTAATTGCCATTGCCTTTGTCCGTCTGGGCAATTTCCGCCTTCGTTTGGGGTTAAGCGCGCTGGCAAGTGCGCCTCTGGTTATGCCAGAAGTTGTAACAGGGCTGTCGATGCTGTTGCTATTCATTGCGATGGAATCGATGTTTGGCTGGCCAGCAGGGCGCGGGATCGATACGATCATCATAGCTCATGCCACCTTCGGTATGTGTTTTGCCGCCGTTGTCATTCAGGCGCGGTTGCGTGATTTTGATCAGGCTCTAGAAGATGCCGCTTGTGATCTGGGCGCGCGCCAGCCTTTTATCTTTTTGACAATTACTTTGCCCATCATTGCCCCTGCGGTGATCGCCGCATGGCTTCTGGCCTTTACCCTAAGCTTTGATGATCTGGTGATTGCCAGCTTTGTCAGTGGCCCGGGCAGTTCGACCTTGCCGATTGTTGTTTTTGCCAAAGTGCGCCTTGGTGTAACCCCTGAAATTAATGCCTTAGCCACAATGATGATTGCTGTTGTTGCCATCAGTGTGATTAGTGCCAGTATCATTATGCATCGACGGCTTGCTAAAAAAACACAATAAGGATGCGTTAGGTTTTGCCGATGAGTGGATTTACAGGAGCAGATTATGAGTGATGAAAAAGGTGATCAGGCGTTTCGCGTTTCCAGCGAAACTGAAATGTGGCCGGAAATGACCTATGCTGGCGCGCTCAGCTTTTTGCGGCGTAAATATAGCCGGTCATTGGATGGAGTTGATGTTGTTGTTAGCGGCATCCCCTATGATAATGCTGTTACCTATCGTTCGGGATGTCGGCTTGGCCCGCGCGCGATCCGGGCAGGGGGCGTGCAACTATCCGAGTTGAAACATTTCCCCTATGGCTTTGATCCATTCGCAACATTATCGGTGATTGATTATGGTGATTGTTACCTTGATCCGCATATGCCGCTGTCGATTTTTGATGCGATCGAAGCCCATGCTGATCATATTCTGGCATCAGGTGCCAAAATGCTCAGCTTTGGTGGCGATCATTCGGTGGCCTATCCATTGTTAAAGGCGCATGCCAAAATACACGGCCCGATCACGCTGGTACAATTTGATGCGCATTGCGATACATGGCCAGATGATGGTGTGCGCTTTGATCATGGCACCATGTTTGACCGCGCGGTAAATGAAGGTGTCGTTGATGCCAGCACATCGACGCAGGTTGGTTTGCGCACCTATAATGACAGTGATTGTGGGTTTGAGATTCTGACTAGCCCGTGGATTCACCGTAATGGCATTGATGCCGCGATTGAGATTGTCAAGGAACGTGCTG
>NZ_CBFHNB010000020.1:0-30434 GCF_965657105.1 Puniceispirillum sp. (SeqCode) | reverse complement strand
CGGCCTCTCGATCCTGTTGCGCGGTTTCATCTCAATAATGGTGCCAGGGTACAGGCGATTCATGGCGATGCTGACATATCAGCAAAGGGCAAACAGCAATCGGCAGGTTTGATGGTAAACTATCTATATGATGTGCCGCATCTAGCTGATAACCACGAAGCATTTGCCACGCATAATAACGTGGTGGCCTCAAGTGGTGTTCGCAATCTGGCGGCAGAAGCCAAAAACGTGACCCGACTTTAAGCTATTCCCGCTTGCATTGGAATGATCTTTGGCAAGGGGCGGTTGGGCTGTCATTCGATATTTGCACAGGTTGCCCGCGACTTTGCCTTTGATAAATACATTTCGTGCCTTCTTCGGGATCACGTTCGACTGTCATAAGGCGGCAAATTTCCATTTTTGGCACCTCTTTGCTATCATCACGCGGCACATATGTTTTGCCAATCGAAAAGGCAGGGCTGACAATGCCAGCCACAAGCATAGTCGCGATCAGGTGGGTGATGATAGCGCGTGTCATCAAGCTACCCCTCGTTTTCATTGGTCATGTCGATATCATCTTCGGATCCGGGCAGATAGGCTTTGCCTTGTATCGCGCGCGCGCCCAACTTGTCCATCAATTCGGGTTTGTCGCTGATAAGACTACGGATTGTATCTTCAATATGTTTTTCGGCAGCCTCGAATGACTCTGCGTCCATCTCGGCAACACCGTCGATGATCCAGTGAACTTTAACCTGCATTTTCGTCTCCTTATTGACAGCCATCGGTCATCGAAGGCTAGTTCTTGAAGGTCAACCCTTCAAAAATTGTGCCAGCCTTGACCTGTAACGTGACGATGTCTTCATCATCGACTTTACCTTGGGCGTCATCGCGGGCTTTGATGCTGCCATCTTCGCCTATGGCGGCGGCAATTGAATACCAGATATAGGCTGTTTCAAAATCAGCTTCCGCAAGCAATGTTTCATGATAGGATGCAAACTGCATGACCGCGGTGCGGTCACCTGCGTCGATCCGTGTCTGTAATTTCTCACGTAGGCTTTCACGGGCAGCATCCAGCGCTTTTTCAGGGATCATATCAGCCAGCTCATCGGCCAGTTCGGTAGCTTCTTCGATACCGCCAAGCACCGCAGACCATGCCCAGATCAAGGCTTGCTGGAAATTTTGTGGACGGCCTTTGCCAGCATGCAATAGCACTGCCAGATTATATTGGGCGTCATGTTGCGAGGCCTCTGCTTGAGCTTCGAAAATTCTGATGGCGGCGTCATAATCCTTGTTCTTGACCGCTTGAACCGCGCGATTGAACGCCGCGTCACTGGTCAGATCGGTATCGCTCGCGGTGGCATTATCTGTTGCCAAACTGGTTTGTGTGGCCAGCGTCAGCGCCAGTGTAAGCATCAGCGCCAAGTTAGCCAACATCCGGGTTCCACTAGCTAACATCCGGGCACCACATATCATCACGCGCTTGGCCATTACCGCCCTGCCATCATCACAAGTTGCAGATAGAACACTCGCAGCTTGAATTTGGAATTGGGGCGGCGTTCATATACCACGATGCGTGGCCGGTCGGTGCCGGGTTTTTGGAATTCGATCACCATATTTTCGGGCAGATGCACACCATGATTGGTCAGCGTGCCTTGAGGGTCGCGCGAAAACTGGTCGTTGAATTCCTTGTCGATCCAGATCAGCGCCAGCGCCTTACCCAGAATATCTGGCAGGCGTTTCTGCACATCTTTACGGTCGCCCAGATGCACATCGCCATTGACCAGACGGAAACCGCTACTGTCATTGTCGTTGCGCCGTGCGGGCGGATTGGCTTTCGGCACGGTGATAAGTGCATTTGGTGGATTAGTAGTCATGACACCCGAATGAACATAGAATCATAATTTAGATAGTGATCATATCATGCCTGAAAATTGCAAAATGGCAACTAATTAAGAGATAGTAAACCTATCAGTGATGAAAAAACCTATCTTCGTAATAAAAATATCAAAGGCCGTGATTTCGGCACAGAAATTGAATGTAGGCGTGTGTAATTAACCAAAGAGGGTCACTATGTTAGCCATAATCAGGTCAGGCATCGCCGCCGCCAACAAGGAAATAGGCGTCATTTCCAATAATATCGCCAATGCCAGCACCAATGGCTTTAAGCGCTCATCCGCCCAGTTTCAGGATATTTACGGCATAGCTGGTGAGAAGCGCGCCGCCGCTCAGGTGGGCATGGGCACAGTGTTTGACGCATCCCGCCGTAATCACTCGCAAGGGGCGTTCAAGACCAGCGGCAGCGAGCTTGATCTGGCGGTTGCTGGCGAGGGCATGTTCATCGTCGCCCCGCCGAATGCGGGTAATGAGCTGCGTTATACGCGCGATGGTTCGATGCGCCTTGATGAGAATGGTTTCATCGTCAATAACGAAGGTCATTTTTTGATTGGTCTTGATGGTGATCCGCTACGTTTGCCGTTGCGGCGTAATCCTACTGAAGATGGCGATGTTGCGGCTGAAGAGCTCCTGACATCGGTTACGATTGGCGTTGATGGCCAGATCAATGCGACATATGCTGGTGGGATGACTGGCGGCACTGGGGCGGTTATCAATCGTGGGCAGATTGCTTTGGCTCGTTTTCAGAACGAGGCTGATCTGACATCAAAGGGCAATGGCCAGTTTATCATAAATGCCAAAACTGGCTTGCCGGCGGTTGGCGCAGCTGGTCAGGGTGATTTTGGCGATGTGCTAAGTGGTAATCTTGAGGTTTCAAACGTCAAGATCAATGACGAGCTGACTAGCATGATTCGCGCACAACAGGCCTATTCGGCCTCTTCGCGGATGCTGCAGGCCGATTCAGATATCGTTAAAAAGTTCCTCTAATTCTCGGATCATCTAACTGATACGCTATTTCACCGGTATAGTGGCTGCTATGCCGGTGATCGCGATGATGGTTTCGCTATCGATGCGCAAATCCCCGTCAAGGCTCACCGCCAACGGATCCTCCAGCGTCAGAACCAACTCCATCGGGCGGCTGCTGGCCTTGCTCATATAGCGTGTGAGCTGGTCAAAATAATGCGTCGATACGCTTACTGCGGCGGTCATAAGCGGTCGATCAACAAAAATATGCAGCTGTCCATTTGCGACGGTTTCAGCCGCCCCGCTATTCTCCGCGGCATCTGCACGGGGCTGGATCGTCACCGCGCATTGGCCACGGGCGATATTCTTCAAATTACAATTGATTTTCAACGCCAGTGCCGGGTTCGACCCATCCAGTGCCGCGCTTGACCCATCCAGTGATATATCGGCCATTTGCACCGACATATTGATCTGGTCGGTTTGATGCCACATGCTTGCCTTGGCCTCAGCCACGAATGGCTTCCTGTTCATCGATCTGATCCATATAGCCGCGCAGGCGGGCAATGGCGGCCTTTTTGATCTGCGATACGCGCCCTGTGGTCACGTCCAGAATTTCGGCAATTTCATATACATTCAGTTCTTCGACATAATAAAGCTGAATAACCAATGCCTCACGTTCGGGCAGTGTGGTCAGCGCATTTTTCAGAACATTGCGCAATTCATTGTCGCTTATATTGTCTTCTGGTGTATTTTCATTCGACACAAACCATATTGAAAATTCGTCATACACATTATCCAGCGATTGATGCACATTCGCCTGAAAGGCCTGTTCCCATTCACGCATTTCTTCGGGTGCAATATCCAGATCACTGGCGACCTCATCAATAGACGGATCACGTCCCAACTTCTGACGCAGAATTTCTTCGGATTGCCGTGCCTTTTTTTGCATCTGGATTGTCGTCCGGCACAGATTTGAATTTTTGCGCAGATGATCGACAATACTGCCGCGAATACGGATGCTGGCATACGAGCTAAAGGCGGCTCCTTCTTGCACCGTATAATTCTGCGCGGCCATGACCAGCCCATAATAGCCAATCTGAACCAGATCTTCGATTTCGGCAGACGCGTGAACCCGACCATGAATATGCCATGCGATCTGGCGCACTAGCTCCATATGATCACGGATCAGGCTTTCAACGTCGGGTTTTTGTTCCGCGTAACCGGATTTCATGGGTTAAGCTCCTGCCATACTTGGTATTTTGTTGAAATAGCGGATGCCATTTGCTTGGTTGGGGGTGGCGTCCATTACGGCTTTGGACAGGCTTTGTAGCGCTAGGTTTTCAGGAAGATTTTTGTCGCCCAGGCTAATAGGACGACGTTCGACAATTGATTTTCTGATCCGGTTTGACAACGGTAAATACCCAGCTAACTCTAACTTTACATCCAGAAAACGGTACACGATATTTTGGAATTTAGCAAAATGTGCTTGTGCTTGACCTTTGCCTGTCACCATATTCACGACAATTGAAAAATTCTGCACACCCGCTTCCAGATTAGCCGCCTTGATCAGCGAATAGGCGTCAAGGAAGCTTGTTGGCTCGCCAACCAGAACAACAACAACACGGTCGGCTGCCGCTACAAAGGCAATCGAATTATCAGACGCGCCTGCGGGAACATCTGCCACTAGAACATCGGGCTTTGGCTCCAGATTATCCATCAGCCGGATCGTTTCGTAACGGGTTTTCTTATCCAGATTTAGCATGTCCAAAAGACCGCTTCCTCCTGACAGAAAATTCATCCCCAAAGGTCCCTGACAAACTGTATCGGCCAAGGGCACTGTGCCGTTAATCGCGTCACTGATATAATTTTGTGGATTTACCCCGAGCAAAATATGGGCATTGGCCATGCCAAAGTCGGCGTCAAGCAAGGTAACCTTTTTGCCCATGCGCGACAGAGTCAGGCTAAGATTGACAGCGATGTTGGTTTTGCCAACGCCGCCTTTACCACTTGCAACTGCGATTGAAGATGCCATGTCAGGATCACTCCGGCTTAGAAAAAACAAAGTTGTCCATAGTGGACGAAAGTAAATACATCAGCGCTTTCATTAGCAGTTCTCTTTTAAATATTGCGCTAATATTGCGTCTGTAGCAATGGCTATTCCGCCAACTATGGACTTTGTCCCTGTCAACAGGCCAATACCATTGCCATGCGTCAGCAGACTGCACAGCTCTGGTGGGGTGGCCTCGCACTCATCCAGCTTGGTCAGCGCAATCGTTGGTGATAATTGTTTATATAATCTGCACTGATGCGCAATCATCACGCTGCTGCTACCGCCTGGAATGGCCTGCACAACAGCAACCCGTGCTGGGTCTAGCGCCGCCGTGGCTTTGCGGATCGCGGCTACGGCCTGATCTGGTTGTGCGGACACATCCATAATCATCCGGCGGCTTGTTTCCTTGATCCGGATGGGCAGTTCTGCCAGCGGAAAATCAACCGATGGCATATTCATTAAACGGGCATGATCCTTGATGGTGTCACCTGACTGTCTTTCGGATGTGACGGTGCCCAGTATCATGTTATTGGCGATGCCGGTTTCCTTGCAATGCGCCGCAATTTTGGTTGCTAGCGTTGTCTTACCGCTACCGCTAGATCCCACCACGCAAATCAGGCGCGCCTCAAACAGATCCTCGGTGCTCGGGCGGATCAGTTGGCGTGCCAGTTCATTCATAAAGCTTAACCGCGCCTTTTCATACGCCTGACCTTCAAACGCATGTTGCAACTCAGTCACCACTTCGGGTGAAAATCCAGCCTGACGTAGCTTGATCGTCGAGCTATGCCCCAGTTTTTCACTAAGACCGTTCTCATCGGTAATCATCATGCCTGTCAGCATCGATTTCAGCATCGCCATATCTTTGCGCATCGCCGCCATATCAGATGGTGATGACTGATCCTCATTTTGACTTTTCGCCAAAGCTTTCAGTGCAAAATCTGCGGTTACATCAGTATTTTCCTGCGGCATGTCCTCGATCGGGACCTGAACCATTTTCTGATCGAAAAGTTCGGTAAAAGCAGGGGCTTTCTTGGCCACTTTTGACGGCCTGACCTTGACACGTTGCGCCGCGTCATTCGTCGCGACCATTTCGATCTTGCCGTTTCGATTGGCTGTTTTCAGGATCAATGCGTCATCCCCGAGCTTCTGGAAAATCTCATCCATTGCGGTTGCGGTATCGTTTGCTGATACGGTTATGGTGGCCATTATTTTATCCTTTCATAGTCACATCTGTTGAGGCGAAAGCCATCATGGTTATGCGCTGGCTTCGCCACTGACGGTCGCAACGACTTCGATCTTTCGTGATTCAGGTAATTCGGTAAAGGCGAGGACAACCATATCGTCGATATGCTGGCGGATAATGGCTGAAAATTCGCGGCGGATCGCTGGTGATACAACGATCACCGCCTGCTTGTCTTGTGATGCCAATGTTTCATTGGCGGCTGAAATTCTTTCCAGAAGCTGCTGGGCTAGGCTGTTATCCAGCACCAGTCCCTGATCGCCACTCTGACGTGCCATCGAAATAAGCATATGTTCTAGGTCGGAATTTAGCGTGATAACGGGCAAAGGCTGGTTTAATGGTGCCACCTGCTGGATCAGCAATCCGGCAAGGGCAGGGCGCAAGGCCTCGGCCATATCGGCGGTTGACAGATTACGCGCTGCCAGCCCTGACATATTCTCCAGAATCCCGCGCAGGTCGCTAACCGGAACACGCTCCTCAAGCAAGGTGCGTAAAATCCCTGTCAATGTATGAAGCGGGACCAGCTTGGGCACAACTGACTCAACCAGACTAGGTGACGATTGTTTCAGATTATCAAGCAGACCCTGAACATCATCCTGACCGATAAGCTGACTGGCAAATTTATAAAGTATCTGGCTCAGATGCGTTGACAGCACTGATTCCGGTGCCACCACAACATATCCTTTGGCTTCGGCTTCGGTCTGTTGCTGGCTGGTAATCCAGATGGCATCCATACCAAATGAAGGGTCTTTGACTTCGATACCGTCAATTTTGATATTCACATTGTCACCTGGGATGGCCAGCTTGCGATCGGGAAATACCTGATCTTCGCCTACAATTGTCGGGCCAATGCGGATACGATAGGTGTTCGCTGGTAAGCTCATATCATCACGGATACGAACCGCCGGCACGATAAAGCCAAGGGCTTTTGATACCTGACGGCGAATGCCTGTAACGCGGTTGGTCAAAGGGCCGCCAGTATCTTCCTCGACCATTTCGACAAGCCCGTAACCAAGCTGGATTGAAACCGGCGCATTATCGGCAATTTCGTCAAGTTCGATAAGATCGGGTGACTTGGCTTCATCTTCCATTTCGGCCAGCTCTTCGGCATCGCCATCTACCAGCGCTTTTTGTTCCTTTGTGTAAGACCAATAGCCTGCACCCGCCGCAATCAGCGCCGCGCCGATAAATAACAGATTAGGCATACCCGGAACAAAACCGATCAACATCAGCACGCCGGAAACAGGTGCCCATGCGCGGGACAGGCTGATCTGATCGCCAATATGCGCGGCCATATCTTGGGTTGATGATACACGGGTGACGATAATCGCAGTAGCAATGGCCAATAGCAAAGACGGGATCTGCGCGACCAGACCATCACCGATAGACAATAGAATATAGTTTTCGGCAGCCACGCTTACTGACAGATCATGCTGAGAAATACCGATGATCAGACCGCCAACAATATTGATGATCAGGATCAGGATCGACGCTACCGCATCACCTTTAACGAATTTTGACGCACCATCCATGGCACCATAAAAATCGGCCTCACTGGCAATTTCTTCGCGCCGCAAACGGGCTTCTTCATTGGTCAGCACACCCGCATTCAGATCGGCGTCAATTGCCATCTGCTTGCCTGGCATCGCATCAAGGGTAAAACGGGCTGAAACCTCGGAAACACGGCCAGCACCCTTGGTGATCACAACAAGGTTGATAATAATAAGAATGATAAATACAAAAATACCGACAGCGTAATTGCCGGAAATAACGAATTCGCCAAACGCTTTGATGACCTGACCGGCAGCGTCACCGCCTGTATGACCTTCGCTTAGCACAATACGGGTCGACGCCACGTTCAGACCAAGCCGCAGGATTGTGGCGATCAGAAGCAGGCTAGGGAAACTTGAAAAATCCAGTGGTCGCAATGCGTTCATTGCCACCATTAGGATCAGCAAAGACATCAGGATATTAAAGACAAAAAACGTATCAAGCAGAAATACCGGTAAAGGTAAAACCATCATCGAAATCAGCACCAGAATACCAACCGGCAAAATACCAGTCGTTACCAAAGCCTTGGGATCGTTGATGCCAAATCGGGCGAGTGTCATTTCCATGACGCATATCCTCTGTCAGTATATTGAACAGCATGCGACACAACTTCCCGAACATGGTGCCGGATTGGATTAGCTTTATTAGTGCTAATTTGTTGAATAAACATGCTTTTATGCCTTTTTACCTAAATGTTGCAGCCAGCCAAGCCGACAGCACCCGCGTTAATAAAGGCAATAAGCGTGCCAGAATAAAAAAAACGAGTATTTTCATTGGCAAAAGTATGAAACCCCTCAATTAAGATGAGTGGCACGGATAATGCATAGCTTGTGTGTATCAAATTTTTGAAGAATGGAACGGACCCATGCACAAAACACCCACGCGGAATAATTTAGTTACAATTGTGGCCTTGATGGCGGCATCATTAGCGGTGTCTGGCTGTCAGCTTGCCGATAGCCTTAGCGGTAACACGGCGATGTCCACCAGCGGCACAGGCATGTCAGCCCTTGAACAAAGTCAGGCAACATCATTGGCATCAGTTGCCGAAGTGTTTGACGCGGGCGCAGACGAAATTCCAACTTTAACGGCGGTTGGTTATGCCGTTGTGTCATCACAGCCGGGGCGCTCAGATGCGCAAAAGCGCCTGATGGCTATTCGGTCAGCCCGCATGGTTGCTATGCGTGACCTTGCCGAACAGATCCACGGCCTACAGGTGGACAGTTCGACAACTGTGATCGATCTGATGGTTCAGAATGATACTTTCCGGGGTGTCGTTTCGGGAACGATCCGGGGGGCGCGTACCGTGCGTATCAACCCGACAGGCTCGGATACATACGAAATCGTTTTGGAAATTGACCGTGACATGATTGCGCATCTGATGGGAAGCGCACGCAGCGTCGGCTAAACTGTTGTTAACAGAAGTCAGAATATACGTCGTGTCCAGCTCTGGGGTGTAAAGCAGAACAATGAAAAAAAATGGTGTTTCCATTATCCCGTTCTCCCTGCCAAACTGGTTTGTGCTGATTATTGCAGTGTTGCCGGTTTGGTTCGTTTTGCTATGCGGCCTATTTATGTCAGCGGCGATGGGCGCCGAAGGCTTCCGTTTTGCCGAGGCTACAGGCCGTGCTGTCATTATGGATGATGCGGCACAAGATGAAGCCCGTATGATTGCGCTTGAAGATGCGCTTTATCAGGTGGCTCTTCAGGGCGGTGCCGAGGTGAACGGCTTTTCGGCGGTATCCGCGGACACCACCTTGAGTGATCATTTTATTGTGCGTCCATCGAGCCGCATTCTTGATTATACCATTACCAACGAGATTGTCGATGATCAGCATTATATGGTCAGCGTTAGGGCGGCTGTTGGCGAACTGCCAAAAGCTGAATGTGCAACGCCGCGGCATCACAATGTGACTGTATTTGCCCCGTCTATCTATGTAGGGCCGACGGTGCCTGCATGGTTGGCACCAATTGCCAGAACCAGTGTGACCGAGATGCTGATACAGATGGAACGGCATCCCAATCTGAAGACGCGGCGGGCGATCACAACCCCGCTTGATGTGGCGGCGCTGGCACGAACCAATGATGCCTTTGACTATACCTCGCTGACCCAGGGGCGGGTGCGGGTTGCTACAGGTGATTTTGCTTTTACCCCTGAAATTTCGTTCAATGCCCGAAAAATAGGCAAATTTTTGCGCGATGAAATGGTGCTTGATGTGACCGTCACCATGCATGTTGCTGATGGGTTATCCTATACGCCAGTCCTTGATCATAGCGTAACACAGACGATCAAGCTCAGCGATATATCGCCGTCACGGACACTTAATGTGCTGACCCGCGGCAAGCGCAAAGCCGTTACGGCCAACATTTTCGGCATGATGCCTGGTTTCATCAATGACCTCTCGCAGCAACTCACCTGCCGCCCTCTTGTCAGCACGCTTACATTAGCTGATGGTGTTTTAACTGTACCCCTTGGCAAAACACATGGTGTAGGTCAAAATTCACTAGCTGTGACCAGCGGCACTGATACCCTTTGGACTATTTTGCGTGTCTCAAAAGCGGATGCACGATCGGTTGTCCTTGAGCCCTTAAACCCCGCGCGTGATAAAAATATGTTACAAGGTGCAAAGGTTGAATTTATGGAGTTAACGCAATGATTACACGTATTATTTTAACGATCACCTTGCTAATGGGTTTAACAGTTTCAACGGGTGCATTTTCCCAGTCTCAACCGCTTGTTGTCCTTGAATATCCAAATCAGTCAGCGTCTGGCAATGTGGATAGCAACAATCCGTTTGTCATTGATCCAAATTATGCCACCAAACATAAGGTTGCGCAAAATGAAACGCTAAGCCATGTCATTAACAAGCATTATGCCAATAGCGGACTGAATTTGAAATTCATCGAAATGGCTATTGTTGCTGCTAATGCCAAAGCCTTTGTAAGAGGTAATCCAAATTTTCTTTATGCTGATAAAACATTACATCTGCCGTCATTGAATGAAATTCAAGATATGATCTTGGGCAAGAACAAGTCTAACGCAGCCAGTGGTGGGGGGGGGTCACAAAGTGATCAGATTTATTTCATCGGCGGATAACTCGATGTGTATTGGCAAATTAGCGGTACCTGTTATTGCTGGGCTATTTATGGGCATTATTAATGCCGATTCTGCTGTTGCTGTCAGCGCCAATAAATCAGTTCCGCTATCAGTTTTGAATGATGATAACGCTGACAGCAAAGAAGCTGAAAGCCCAATTATTACAGGTGAATATATCAATGAAATTGTCACCCAGTTTTTGTCAGTCAAAGGTATTGAAGCCACGCCAAGTTTAAATCCTGATCGTTTGTTTCGAAAGTGTGAAGGCGATCTGACTGTAAACCCGATGTTTGGTAATTATCAAACCGTCAGAGTGGAATGCGAACATACAGCTGGATGGCGCGTTGCCGTAAGAACAAAAATTAAAACAGCGACTCCAGACATCACGGCATCCAAACGTAACACAAATGCGCAAGCCACGAGTCGAACATCAAGAAATATAGTTGCTAAACCGAGCAAAAAAATGGAAACAGCTCGTGTTGTAACCTTGACCCGCAGCATGACGCGCGGTGACATAATCACCCCAGATGATGTTGCTTTTATTGATGTGTCGATGCGTGAAGTCGTAGGTGTGTTTTTTGATCATGATGATGTGATTGGGCGACGTTTAAAGACCTCAGTTTCTGCAAGAAAACCAGTTTTTGCCCGCCAGCTTCATCCACATTGGATGGTCGAAAAAGACCAAGAAGTAACGTTGGTGAATCAGTCTGGTGCCGTAGCTGTCAGTGTGCTAGGCTATGCCCTTGAAAATGGACAATTTGGTGAGTGGATTAAGGTCAAGAACGTGAATAGCGATAGAATTGTTCATGGCCAGATAATTAATTCAAAAAAAATTGCAACAGGCACTAACATTCAGTGAGTTCTTGTCGTTTATGATCCTGAGGAGGCTATTCTAATGGTTGATGCCATAAAAAATATGGTCAATCGAGTCGAGGTTCAAAGAACCCGCGATCGTGATTTTGACAGCAAAGCAGTTGCAACAGGTGCGTCCGACGTAGCACCAGTCGCACGCGATACTGTAACGATGAGCGGTGCGGCGTCACCCCAGGCTATTGCACAGCTGGCTGAAAAGCCGCCGGTTAACGCAGAAGCAGTTAACCGTATCAAAAGTGCGATTGCTAACGGTGAGTACCCAATTAACCTTGATTTGATTTCTGATGCGTTAATGGATGCATACAGGGATTTGAAAACCTAAATACTGGTTATTTAGGTGACAGATACGCGCACATCTAAAACGCAGACCCTTTTTGACACTGTCGAGCGCTCGCTTGACAGTGCTTTGTTGCGTCTGGAAGATGCCGCTAATCTTCGTGCTATGCTGGCAGAAATTGAAAAACAGGTTCAAGATGTCTGGCCTGAAATTGAATCATCTAAAGAAGGTGGAACATTTAGTGCTGATGATAAGGTGCAACTTTCAAAAATTTTAGATAAGATAAATTTACTGGAAGCTAAAACGCGGGCTAGGCTCGTATGGTCAGATGATTTAGGAAAATATATTCGCAAATCACTTGATAAATCGATTTAGCATTGGAAGCCGGCATTGATAGCTGGTAAAAGAAAAGGCGTTGCTATGCACAGTCTGAATACGTTTTTATCTTTTGTTATGAGCCCTGCTGGGATTGTTTTACTGACAGTTGCAATCATGCTTGGTGTTGTGGTGTGGCGAAGTCTTGCTGTTCAGGCCGAACAACGTATTCTATCAGAAAAACTTGATGAGGCACTTCGAAACCAAGCTCAACAATTAGAGGCGCAAAACCAAACTATGTCGCGCCTTGCTGGGCATATTTCAAAGTTGGGTGATATGATCACCGAGCATGGTGCAACATTTGATACCATGCGCGAGGATATATTGCGTTTGACTGACGATGTCCGGGGCGAGGTTGGAACCTCTAAAGCGATTGAAATGGCGCGTAAAGGTGCGTCTGCAGACGCGATAATGAAAGCAACTAAGCTCTCTGCAGGTGATGTTGATGCGATTGTTCGGTTTCACGGAAAATAGATAAAAGCGAACCAGACTACATCTTGAAAATGCTACTTTTGCATTCAAGATAATATAGGTTGTCCGCGATGGTGACTTCTAACATCTTTGTCTGACGGTTAATTGCGATTTTTGTTTGACCGTCAGAGATTGTGATCAAATTATCCGAGCTGTGCGTGATGGGCATCTTCATCTCACCGCTCACTGTTGTCAGGATCGTATCCTCGCCAGGTTGTATAGATCTTATAATGATCTCAACAATACCAGTTGCGTTCAAACCGCATGAAAAGGTTTCCTGTTCAAATCGAGACATGCCTTTGCAACTTGCAAGCGTTATCAGAAGTCCAAATCCAAAAACGCCATATACAAAATATTTCAATCTATACGTCACTATTGTCAGCTGCCTTTTTTGCTATCATCTGACTTTGCTTCGGTCGCGTCTAAATCGTTAAGTTCTTGCACGCCATTACGTAGATCTTCTTCGATGGTTTCTACAGGTTCTCCATCGGGTGATGATGCGCTAGCCTTTGGCATTTTGTCCGCCACAGCCGCGGCAATCGCCTCATTATCTGCTACATCATCAGTTGGGGTAACTTCATTTTCATCATCTTTTTCCGCAATGCTATCTTCGGAAATAGGTGCTGTTAGATCGATTTCATCAGGCGTATCCTCAGGCATATCCTCAGGCATATCCTCAGGCATGATGTCATTCTCAGCAATGATGTCATCTGCTGGTGTCTCTGCCGGTTTTTCAGTTTGCTCCTCTAATTCACCAGATACATCCATCATATCATCCGACGCATCCGGCCGGTCATTAGCCGTGTCTAGCGGGTCATCAGATTCTTCAAGCATGTCATTATTTTTGTCTGCTGTATCATCAGTAAAGTCCATTAGGTCATCTGGAATGTCTGATAAGTCAGCAGCCGAGGCAGTCATTTCTGGAAGCGGTTTATCATCGACATCGGTGGCTTGTAATTCGGCTTTCTCAAATTCAATTAATTTGGCGGCATCATCAGCCTGAACGTCAATGACAACCCCGCTTGGGAACCGAACCCCATTAACTTCACAATTCTCAATAATGCGAACACGCATCCAGTTTGTATCTTTAACATCACTATCAAGATCGGAAAATTCATCAAAATTATCATCTGCTACTGCGGGTGCAGGATCGATAAAATCAAGTTGTTTATCGTTACCTTTTAAGGCGCCGGACTCCATTAGTGCCATAATTCGCTGACGCAGAATGTAAACGCGCGCCGCAAGAATACCAAGGCGTTTCAATTCATCTGTTTCGCGATCAAGCAGCCCTTTAACGAACTCATTCATCTCATCAAGCGACTGGTCATCACATTTAGCGATTACAGCATCGCGAACTTTTATAGTCTGAGGTGCCAATGGCGTTGAAGAGCCGGGGCCTGCACTATTCGATAATGTCGTTCTAGCCATTTTTTTATCCTTGCCGTTGTATTTGGCATCCTTATTGCAAATTCCAGACCAATCGACGGTTTATGTTGATGTTTTTTAAACCCTGAAAAAGGGGGGAAAGCAGAGATCTATAACCATCACTGTTAACTATATAGAGGTAAGACGATGAAAGGAATTGGCGATTATTTGCAAGTGCATTCGGCAGCATTGTCTTTGCGCTCGAAACGTAACGATATTCTTGCGTCGAACATTGCCAACGCTGCAACACCAAATTTCAAAGCACGTGATATTAATTTTGAAGATGAAATTAGTCGTGTTGCTGGCTATGGAACTATGAATGGCACTGACGCACGTCACATCAGAACTGCGGTGAATGGACGGCCAGATCAGGTTCTTTATCGCCAACCATTAAATCCATCTTTGGATGGAAATACAGTTGAACTGAATGTTGAACAGATGGAGTTTTCTGAA
The DNA here is from genome assembly GCF_965657105.1 of Puniceispirillum sp. (SeqCode). Classification (NCBI taxonomy): domain Bacteria; kingdom Pseudomonadati; phylum Pseudomonadota; class Alphaproteobacteria; order Puniceispirillales (SeqCode); family Puniceispirillaceae (SeqCode); genus Puniceispirillum (SeqCode); species Puniceispirillum sp. (SeqCode). Next base: position 15,790 of record NZ_CBFHNB010000020.1, on the reverse strand, counting down.
AACGTTGTGCGTTATCAGACATCGCTCACATTTTTGAATAACCGCATCACCGGCTTGATGTCGGCGATAAGGGGTGAGTGATGGCCGATATTAAAAACGTTTTTGATATTTCTGGTCGGGCGATGGCCGCACAAATGGTGCGCCTAAACACGATCGCCAGTAACCTTGCTAATGCCGGAAACTTGGCAAGTACCGAGGATGAAGCCTATCGCTCAATGAAGCCAATTTTCGAGACACGTTTTGCAGACAACGTAAATGATAGCGGCATGTCAACCACGCAAGTGGTTGGGGTGACCAAGCTTAATCGTAAGCCTGAGCGGATTTATATGCCAGACCATCCAAAATCTGATGCAAAAGGTTTTGTGTACAGTGCTGCGGTGAATGTCGAAGAAGAGTTTGTAGAAATGCTGGAGGCGAGCCGCCAGTACCAGAATAATATTGAAGTCGTTACCACCTTACGCGCTCTGATGATGCGCACAATCAACATGGGCAAATAGAAACGGAGACCGAATAAATGAGCACTATTGATACATCTTCCCAGAACTCTCTGAATTCAATTCTGGATAAGCTTGGTGTGAAATCTACTGATGATGCAGCGCCAACTAATAAGGATCAGTTAGGTCAGGAAGAGTTTTTGACGCTGATGACTACACAGCTGCAAAATCAGGATCCGTTTGCACCAATGGAAAATACAGACATGATTGCCCAGATGGCGCAGTTCTCGACTGTAACTGGCATCACTGACATGAATCAGACGCTAAACGGATTGGCTGAAACCTTGGCGGAATTTCGAATTGCTACGGCATCAAACATGCTTGGCAATTCAGTCATGATACCGGGTAATTATGCCCGCCCAGATAATAATGGTGAAATTCACGGAATGCTGGATCTTCCATCTGCATCTGGCGTTACCAGCCTTGCCTTTACTGATCAAGCCGGAGCCTTGTTGCATAAAAAGGATCTTGGGCCGCAAGCATCTGGCCTAGTTGGATTTTCGTGGGAAGATATTCCTGAAGATATTTTAAACAGCGGTGATCCGGTTCGTATCGAAGCTCATGTTGATTTTGGTAATGGCATGGAAACACTGACCCCAAGCATTTTTGCCGACGTTCTGTCTGCCTCTACTGGTGACGCGACCACAGGGGTGATGCTTGATGTTCGTGACTATGGCGAAGTGCGTGCGGCTGACGTGGCACGTTTCCGCTAAGGACGCACAGACTATTGACCCTATTAAACTGAAATTTTGAATAATATATTGCATTACAGGAGACTAACTAATGTCGTTTTATACAGCTTTGACTGGACTGAATGGATCTTCGGCAGATATTTCCGCAACTTCCAACAACATTGCGAACGTTGGCACAACAGGCTTTAAGCGAAGCCGTGTTGAGTTTGGTGATATCTTTGCGACTTCACCGTTGCAGAACTCATCCTCATCGCTTGGTTCTGGTGCAATCTTGAAAGGTGTAAAACAGCAGTTTACGCAGGGTAATATTGCATCGTCTTTGAACGCACTCGATTTGGCTATTTCTGGTCAGGGTTTCTTTGCTCTGAAACCATCTTTGACGTCAGCCCAGACAGTTTATACGCGTAATGGTTCATTGAATGTCGATAATGACCGTTATGTTGTTGACTCGGCCGGTCAGTATCTTTTGACATACCCAGTTAACAATGACGGATCGGTAACGGCTAAAGACCTTCAAAGTGCAGTGCCTTTGCAGCTTCCTGTCACTTCTGGTGATCCACAGGCCACAAGTAACATTAATCTTGGTGTGAACGTTCCAGCGTCTTCAGAAGTTGTCACCGATCAAGCTCAATTTGCTGATGGTTATACATTTAATCCTGATGATGCCAGTACCTTTACAAATTCAACTTCAATCACGATTTTTGATGATTTGGGTAACCCAACAATTGCGACTGTCTATTTCATCAAGACTCAATCGGCATCTGCTGATAACCCAACAAATAAATATGATACGCGTTTGGTCATTAACGACCAGATCATTGATCCTGACCTTGTGAGTTCAGTTGATGATGCCGGCAATCAGGTGTTCATTGATAGGTTTGGACGCCAAACAACAACCGTTCCAGATGATAACTACTTTCTGGAAGGTAAGGGTTCGCCACTTTACAAACTCGATGATTTGCAAAAGCTGATTCCATCATCTCCTGCAACTATCAAGGGTGAGCAGACATCATTCGACTTTGGTGAAGAAGGTGACAAGCTAGTTGAGATTGTAACTGACCCGCTGGAATTCAAAGCCACACGTGAAGGTGGAAATGCTGGTGGTGACGTCTATTGGGGAAAAGATTTTCTGCTTATCAATGTCGATGATAGTGACCAGCCTGTCAGCATTGATATCAGACCTGGTACATATAATGCAACTCAGCTTGCTGCAGAAGTTGAGCGTTCAGTTAACGCTGCTTATGGTGATGACCGGAAGCTCCAGATTGTTCAAAACCTTGATGATAAGATCAAAATTGATCTCAAACGTACTGATGCAGATGGTGCGGTAAGTAGCTTGGATACGGCTATTGAGGTTGATTTATTGGGTACAGATAGTTTTGTATCAGAAAATATCGCCGACTTTGATATTGATGGTTCATCCCCTGATATTACGCGTGAAGATTTCCTTGCGCATACACAGGTAAAAATAAATGATGCGCTGAATGCTTATAACCGCACACAATCAGGTAATCCTTTGGGTGTCGAGAACCTGTCATTCACGCGTTCTACAAGTAATAAGATAAATACAATCTACGAATATAATAATATCATAACTTTGGATCGTTTGGGCAATAGTACCGACGTGACGATCAATCCTGGCACAATCAATGATGCCAACTCAGAAGAATTTACCATTGACCTTGTCGCGGATGAAGATGGTGATGGCGTTTTTGAGAGCAGCGTAACTCTGAATTCAGGAACGCTGGTTCTGGCTCAGGATACAGCAACTACAATTGCAGCCGCTATGGCAATTGATAGTGATGTATCTGGCGCGACAAGCAAATATGAGGTGTCTGCTTCGAATGGTGTGCTCACAATCGCACGCCCGGATGGCGTTAACTTTTCTGTGCTTAAAGGAAATTCGACCTTTCCAACTGGATCATCATTGCAAGTCGATAACGCCGATATCTCTGACTCGTTAACTGTAACAAAAACCACAACAGGAACCGTATCTGCAACTGAAGTTCAGAGTGTTGCTGGTCTTGATGCCGCTGGCCTTGCTAATCTGGCTGGAAAGAGCCTGACACTTGGTGAAAGTGGAACAATTAATTTTGGATCTAGTTCATTAGTCGTCAGCAAAACAACCACGGGAACGGCATCTGTTGCTGAAGTTCAGTCCATAGCAGGACTGAATACAGCAGGGCTTGCTAATTTGGCAGGTCAAAAATTAACCATTTCAGACGGCACGAATTCTATTTCACATACCTTCACGTCGGCACCAGCTGATGTCGCCGAGGTCGTAACAGCTATCCAGGCTGCAACAGGTTATAGTAACTTATTGTTCACGGCATCGGCTGGCACTGACGCTGTTTCGCTTACTTATAAGAGCGCAGGTGTGATAACGACAACGTCAACGGCCACCCAAGCATCAACTGCAGTGACTGTTGATTTTGCCACAACTCCAACTCTTGCCGAAGTCGTATCAGCGGTTCAAGGTCATTCAAATTACGCTGATCTTGGCTTTACCGTTTCTGCTGGTACTGATGCTCTTACCTTGACATATGCAGCTGATGGTGTGGTCGCAACTACAACAGCGGCATCAGTTGGCAAAATGGTATCTGATGATAATGTCGACTCACAATATATGGCCTATTCTTACTTCGGTAATCGTCCATCAATGGATGTCTATGATACCCGTGTGGCCGCAAGTGGTGATGCAACAACATCATATATTTCCTATACGGCAACGCAAAATAAGATGAAAATCTTTATTGATGATGCGCAGGCTACTAACTTTACTGTGGGTGCAAACATTCGTTTGTCAGGTAAATTCCCTGCTACTGAGGGAAATGCCGGAACGCTGAATGGTCGGGAATTTGAAATCGTATCTGTGGCCTCTAGCACCACAACAGGCAATACCACGGGTCGTGGCTATGTTGAGGTCAGCACGTCTGGTCTCGCGCTTGCTGAAAATGATTTTACGATTGCGGGCGCTGCGGCAGATGTCTCAGTATATATTTTGGCTAATAAGTCAACGACAACCGAAGCCTTTTTCGAAGGATCCTATCCGGTATATGAAGGTTCAATGGAAAACTATTCAAGCAAGCGTATGGTTATTCGCGAAATTGGCAGCAAAAGAACTGATCTTGGTGGCTTTGTGGCTTCGTCTGCCGCCTTTGATAATACAGGTACGGCAACTGATCTGGAGGCTCTTGGTCTTGATGCAATGGCTGTTGCGACAACCGCAGAAAATTCAACCATTGACTGGGTTGATGAAAAAAATCCTGCTGTCAAGGTTGGTTATGATGCTGTTAATCAGCGCCTGAATTTTACAGTTGATAGAACCGTGCTTGGTAGTGGAACTGACAGTAACTTTAGCTCCTATTCAATCTATGGCTCAAACGCCACTGGTTCTAACAACCTTGGTATTCCTTCACAAAGTTCGTCATCAACTGTTCCGATTAAGGGTGGAGAGGTTCTTTATGGCGATAGCTTTATATCCGATGGTGAAGAAATTCAGCCAAATGACAAACGCTATGGCATCTCTGTAAATTATAATAGTGATCTAGAGAATTTTGAATTTTCCAGCGGCTCAACTGGTGAAACGATAGCTGGTGACGGCGCAATCGGTGTAGAAACCAATCAAAAAAGTTCAAATATACAGGTCGGTCGCTATACGATTAGTGTAACTGATGGCAGTGCTATTAAAACCATCACTGATGCGGATGCCCGTATTATTGGTAATGGCGAAAATCAACTTCTTGGAGTCGGCGCAACAAAGACAGACTTTATCTTCACCGAAGGTAGAGGCCTTAAAGCGACGCCTGCTGTAGCATCTGGTGCCAGTGCAAACGAAGATTTGAGTAGCGTTTTCAAACTATCTGCACAAACAGGCGAAAACGTATTCAATATTTCTGTAAATGGTATTAGCGGTATTATTGAGGTGCCTGCAGGTTCATATGTTGGATCAACATTGGCATCAGCTCTTGAAATGCGAATTAACCAAATTTCGGATCCTGTTACGGGTGACCCTATTGGTGGTGTGTCAGTCAGCTATGATCTGGAAAACAACAATCTATCGTTTACCACAGGAACAACGGGTGACTCGTCAACGATTAAAGTTAAGGGTATTGCCCGACTTGGTCTTGATGATGTGCCGCTAGGTGTTGGATCAGTGCCAGAGATTTATAATCTGATCCAGGCAACAAATGACAATGGTGTGGCTCTTTACGTCAGCGCAGATGGTAAGGTCGTTGAGTCACCCCCAGCAAACTTGGTCGAAGGCTACTATCCACTTTACATTGATGAGGGTGAGTTGACCTTTGACAAAACAGGTGCGTTGGTGAGTCCAAAGAATAATGTGCATTATGAAAAACAGGAAGAAGGCTTCTCTATTGCCTTGGATGTTGATTTCTCTGCTTCAACCCAGTTTGCACAACCATTCTCAGTGCTTTCTGTGCAGCAGGATGGTTTCACATCTGGACGTCTTGACGGTTTGGAAATTGACTCATCGGGCACCATTCGCGCCAACTATACAAATGGTCAAAACAATCCGCTTGGCAAGATCGTTGTGGCTAACTTTAACAACCAGAATGGTTTGAAGCAGATTGGTAATGCGACATATGTTGAAACCGCTGTTTCAGGTACGCCACAGGTTGGTGAGGCGGGTGCCGAAGGCTTTGGTAATATCCTGTCAGGTTCGCTAGAACGTTCGAACGTTGATATTACCGAAGAGCTGGTGAATTTGATTACGGCTCAAAGAAATTATCAGGCGTCAGCAAAAGCGATTGAGACAACAACTGGCCTAACGCAGACCATTATTAATATCCGTATGTAACTGCGGATAAAATAGCGCTAAAGTAGATGCCAAACTGGCTGTGGCTGGTTTGGCATGGCTCTTGCTTATTGAACTAAGATATCAATCAGGAGATAGCCGTGGACAAGTTTATTTTTACCGCCATGAATACGGTCAATAATATTTATGACAACCGATCGGTTCGCGCGCAAAACATGTCTAACATCAGTGTGCCTGGCTATCGACGAGACCTAGGCACCAAAACTACTGGCTCTGCATTTTTAAATGTGATGAATGGATTTCAATCACGTGCATTTGCCCTGAAAGATAATAATAATACTTTCGAAAGCGCACCTGGTCAGCTTAGTCAGACGAACGAAGCTATGGACATTGCCATTCGTGGTGATGGATATTTTTTTGTAAAGGGTCCAGGTGACGTTTCTTTGACACGTCGCGGCGATTTGAGTGTTGATGCTGATGGGTTTCTTGTCAATGGAACGAAAGCAAAGATTCTGGATGTCGCATTGAATCCAATTCAAGTGCCTGCTAATAGATCAATCACCTTTTCTGAAAATGGTGAAATAATCATTGAGCCAGTTGGTGCCGAGGCTGGCACAAGGGTAAATGTTGGGCAGCTGGCAATGACCTCGGCAATTGATGTTCAGCTTAAGAAATTTCCTGATGGGGAAATTCGAGCGGCAAATGGTGAAGTCCCTGAAATCGATCAATCACCTAGGATTATCCAGCACAATGTTGAACTGAGTAACGTCAATATTACCGAAGAGCTGGTCAATTCAATCGAAGATCAGCGTCAGTATGAAATAAATATTAAATTGATCTCTACTGCTCAGGAACTTGATGAAGGTACGTCATCTCTTATGCGGTTACCTAACTAATTCCGTCGGTTTGGCACGGGTCTTGCTTACATAGCAGCAGAGTATTTTAATCTGCTGGAGGCAAGTAAATGTCAACGAGTTCAATGCATGTGGCCAAAACAGGCCTGAATGCCCAACAAACTAGAATGCAGGTCATCGCCAACAACCTAGCCAACGTGAATACAACAGGTTTCAAGCGTGATCGTGCAAATTTTGAAACACTCCTTTATCAAGTTCGCCGCTCAGCAGGTGAGGAAACATCTGCAGATACTGATTTGACATCAGCTTTTGCTGTTGGAACAGGTGCGCGCATCGTCAATACCCAAAAGATGATGAGCCAGGGTAGTATGATCCAAACAGACAACTCTCTTGATCTAGCCATTGAGGGTTCAGGCTTCTTTCAGGTTTTGCTCCCGGATGGCCAGATTGGCTATACACGAAATGGATCATTTTCAACTAACGCTGAAGGCACGCTGACAACGCCAAGTGGTTATGTTTTGCAGCCTGAAATCCAAATCCCCGGAAATGCAAACCAGATTAATATCTCAGGTGATGGTATTGTCAGTGTGATTGTAGCTGGTGAAGTAGAACCTCAGAATGTTGGCCAGTTGACTATTGCAGACTTTAATAACCGCCGTGGATTACAGCCAATAGGTGAGAGCTTCTCAATCGAAACAGCTGCTAGTGGTGCTGCCATCATTGCAAACCCTCAAGAGCAAGGCTTTGGTAAATTGGTACAGGGGTCGCTTGAGGCTTCTAACGTTAATGTGGTGCAAGAACTTGTAAACATGATTGAAACACAGCGTGCCTATGAGGTGAGCTCGAAGTCGATTACATCTGTTGATGAAATGCTGCGCTTCATCTCAAATAACCTGTAATTAATCTAGTATATCTGAGGTCTTGTTATGTTGAATGCTCGCTTTTTATTTGTTGTCTTATTAATAGTTGGACTAGGTGGTTGTTCAACCTATGTCGAAAATCAGGCATCGGTTGAGTTTGAGCCAATCTACGAAACAAATGATTTTACACAAATGGTGGCAATACCAACAGGCGGTATCTTTGAACAGACCAAAGGTGGCCTATTCGCAACAGATCGTCGTGCCCGTAATGTTGGTGATATTTTGACAGTGTCTTTAAGTGAATCATTTTCAGCAACCAAGTCGCAAACTGCTGCATCAGCCAAAACTGATAGCTTTGGTGTTACCTTACCAACAGCATTACCAAATATTCTAACAGGTGGATATTCAGATGCGGGACTAACCGGGGGCGCCGCCCGCAGTTTTTCTGGTTCTGGTTCTGCTGCGCAGTCTAATTCGCTGTCTGGCTTTTTGTCTGTGACTGTGATGCGTGTATTTGATAATGGCAACCTGGAAATCAAAGGTCAGAAAAAGCTGAACTTGAATAATGGCGATGAATATGTGCGTTTGACAGGTCTAGTCCGGCCCCAAGATATTTCGGCGTCAAATCTTGTTCTGTCAAATCGCATTGCTGATGCACAAATCACTTATGTAGGTGCAGGCGAAACAGCTGACTCGGCGCGTCAAGGGTGGCTCAGCAAAACACTTCGTACAATCTCTCCATTCTAAACTGTTCTGTTAGATTAGGAATATAAAATGTCAATTCGTACCATCATTACTACCACTTTGATCGTTATGTTCAGTGCCTTTGCAGGTATCAGCAGTGCGGTAGCTGATCGGTTGAAAGATATGACGTCAATTGCTGGCGTAAGATCAAACCAGCTTGTGGGTTACGGGCTTGTGGTAGGTCTGTCTGGAACGGGTGATGGAAACTCGGGTCTGACGTTGCAATCTTTGCAATCAATGGTGTCGCAATTTGGCTTAGTAACAGACGCGTCAAACTTATCAGGTAAAAATGCCGCTGCCGTTATGGTAACTGCTGATTTGCCAGCATTTACTAAACCAGGTCAGCGCATTGATATTACAGTGTCGACTATTGGGGCGGCAAAGTCACTTCGAGGTGGCACATTATTGATGACACCTTTGCTGGGTGCTGATGGTGAAACCTACGCAGTGGCTCAAGGTAATATGGTTGTTGGTGGCCTGGGCGTGACAGGAAATGATGGATCGTCTGTAATTGTGAATATTCCAACTGTTGGTCGCATTCCCCGTGGTGCTTCCGTAGAAAAAATGGTCGAAACCCCATTTCAGTCATCCGATAATTTAATACTTAACTTGCATCAAGGTGATTTCAGCACGGCTATTCGTGTGTCTGACGCTATCAATGATGTATTTGGGCCTGATGTTTCAGTTGCACTGGACGCGTCATCAATTAAGGTCCGTGCGCCTGTTGATCCCAAACAGAAAGTCAGTTTCGTAAGTTTGCTAGAAAATGTTGAGGTTGATCCAGCACGCCCATCTGCAAAGGTCATCGTCAATTCTCGTACAGGCACAATCGTTATTGGTGGTGATGTAAGGGTAACACCTGCAGTTGTTACGCATGGATCGCTAACAGTAAAAGTAACCGAAGATATGAATGTAACGGCAACTGGTACAACGACGACAAATGCTAATGGTACAGTCACCACGCCTGGTGAGGCTGTTCAAACCGCTGATACGGAAATTGAAATTGAGGAAGAAACAGCCAAAGCCTTTGTTTTTGATACGGGTGTTGATCTGGCTGATATCGTTGACTCGATCAACGCTGTTGGGGCCAGTGCAGCTGATTTGGTTGCCATTCTTGAAGCGCTTCGTGAAGCTGGATCGCTTCGCGCAGAAATCATTGTGATTTAGGGGGTCGCTATGGAACTAACACCTATTGATACATCCATGGCTATGTATGAGGCCAACAAAACCAAATTACCTGATGAAAATGAGGATTTAAGAGAAGCCGCTGAAAAATTCGAAGCGATCTTTTTGCATCAATTCTTAAAAGAGGCACGTAAAACAAAACTTGCTGACGATCTTTTCGGTAGTCACGCTAAAAGCACTTACGAAGATATGCTTGATCAAGAACATGCAGATATCATGTCCAAAAAAATTGATCTTGGTATCGCTGAGGCGTTAGTGCGCCAATTTGATAAGTCAGCGATGTAAATATGGCTAGTTTATTTGATATTGGTAAATCTGGATTAAATTCTTACCGGCAGGCTTTGTCGGTAACGGGTCAAAATATCGCCAATATAAGCACGGATGGATATAAGCGCCGCGAGGCTAGCCTTGAAGAAATTCAGGGTGGTGCAGGCAGTGTTAACAGTTTGCCAGATCAAAGTGGTCTTGGTGTGCGGGTGGCCGATGTAAGACGTTCATTCGATGAATTTCTATTGAATAAGGCGCGATCTACATCATCTTATGCGGAGGGTGCTGAGGCCTATTCATCTAATATTAGTGACCTTGAAGATGTGCTTCTGCCTGGTGAGCATAATCTTGGTTCGATGCTTGCTAAGTTTTTTGACGGATTGCAAGAAGTGTCAGTGGCGCCAGCTGATCGTGCTCCTAGAATGGTCGCTTTGGAGCAAGCTAACGCTTTAGCTAGCAGTTTTAGGCAGTTATCCACTGAGATGACCGCAGTCAAAAAAGGTATTGCTGAACAAACCAATCAGAATATTCGCGACCTCAACGGGCTCGTTTCAGAGCTTGCAAATCTAAACAGGTCGATTGGCGTGGGATCAGCTGCCAAATCAAATTCTGCATTGGACGCGCGTGATGCGCTTATTGATAAAATTAGCAACTATGTTGAAGTCACAATTGTGAACAATGAAGATGGATCCTCAAGCCTTACGCTTGGTACCAGCGGAACTGGCCCTGCCATTGTTCGGCATGATACATTTGCAACGCTTCAAGTTGTTGAGGACGATACAAAACTTACATTCCTTATTGGTGAGGGGAGTGGATTTGCTCCAACCAACGAAATCAAGAACGGCTCATTGAAAGGCCTGAGTGATAGCTTTTCAAAGGCATCTGAAACAATGGATAAGATTGATGAGCTGGCATATTCATTTGTCCGTGACATTAATGCAATTCATGAACAAGGTATAAATCTAGAGGGTTTGCCTGGTGGTAAATTCTTTCAGATGGCTGACATCAAAACGATTGAGAGTTATCAGAATCTTGGAAGTGGTGAGGTTTTTGTCGAGGTCACTGATTATACTATTGTTGACCCTGAACCCCTTGAAATAAAATTTGATGCAAAGAATAATATCTGGGAAGCGCGTGATAAAAAAAATCAAGTGGTAGGTTCTGGTGAGTCTCAAATATCTCTTCCCGGCCTAATCATTGAATTTGGCGGCAATCCCAGCAATGGTGATAAGTTTTTTCTGGAGCCAGCCGCTGGATCGGCGAGTGCAATTGGTCTCGTGATTACCAGACCGCACGATATTGCGGCTGCTTCAAAGCTACTATCGTACGCAGATCCGAATAATGAGAGCGCTGCAACTATGGCCGTAGATACGGCAGTGTCTGCAGCTGTCGATAATGTGCCGGACATGACAAAGGTGCTTTCAAATAGTTTTTCGGCTGTTTCTGGAACAACCTTTCGTGCTGACGGTTCAGCTGTCATTATCCCTGCCAATGTAACTAACGTTGATTTGGCCAGCCTCACACAGCAATCACAACTCACATTCTCTGTCAGTGATGAAAATTTGAGTGGTATCGAAACAGCCACTTTCAATGTTACCGACCCCGATGGAAATTCAAAAACCTATAGTTTTGATCTCAGTTACGACGCCTTCCATCCTGATGGGACAGGAGCTTGGACTGATATGAACCGGGTTGCCGATCTGCTCAATAAGGGTGTGATTACGGGCACAAATAATATTGACGGTGATACGACATTTTCTTTGATTGACCTTGGTGGTTTTGCATCTGGTTCAGGCGGTCAAATCACGATCAGCTTTTCTAAAAACACGATCGCTGATAGCGCGTCACTAAGCCTTGCAAGCGCTAATGATATTTCTGGCATTGTCACAAGTCGAAGTGATGTAGCTTCTGATATACAAATTTTTACCCGAGAAGGGCGTCATATTGCCGGATCAGCATTAACAGCTGACGAAATCAGCACCCTTTTTACCACGGCAAATGGATTTAATGCTGGTGCAACCTATGTCGATACATATCTAAACAAGACGGGTGAAGATGGATATCTTGGCACCACCGTATCCAACAAGACCAACGCATCAGACATTTTGACAAGCATCAGTGATTTAGCGACAAGTCGGACTATTACGTTCGATAGTTTGGGTAATATTGATGGCAACGAAGAGTCGGTAACTGGAGTCAGCGCTTCGGCAGAAACTGTCTCTTACGCGCTAACAATTGATAATATTACCCAAAATGTGACTGGCGCAGATGTAGTCTCTACGGCACCAGCTGATATTGCTTATGCCATGGCCAAAAACTTTAGGTCTAATGCGCCGATTGCCAATCTTACAGGTGCTGCTGCTTTGACCAAATCAAACACCATTGCCATATCTGAAGAAAACAGAACCATACTTGCAGAATCAGGCGTGTTGAATATTCAGTTTGATGGGGCGAGCTATCAGCTAAAGGAGTTAGCTGACGGCTCAATTGGCATTGAAAGCAGTAACCAGAATATAATTTCAATTAGTTACGACCCAAGCACTTACAATATTTCTGAAACGCTAACAGACCTTCCTGCTGATGGCGAAAATGTAACTGTTACATTTGAGGGGCAAAATTACACCATCACCATGATGGATGGTGAGTTGTATGTCACAGGCGGTGAGACAGGGCGACTGAGCGCTAGCTTCAATAAAGACTATAAGCTACATATCTGGTCAAATGATGGCTCTTTGATAAGTGATAATATTACGCTACCAACATCAACGACCATTGAAAACAATACCGAAGCGGCGACGCGCTTTGGACTCATTAATGGCACAACCCAGCCAACTGCGTCACTTACGCAACAAAGCACTGTTATGACGGTCTCGCAAACGGTTGCTGGCGATGGTTCGACTAATGAGGTGCAATCGATATCTGGTTTTGATGAGGCTGGCCTTGCTGGATTAGTTGGCAATAAACTGACAATTGGTGATGGCCCACTAAATCTGCGTATTTTCGAACATGATGTCAGTGTCACAACTGAGGGTTCTGAAAATGTTGCCGAAGTTCAGTCTATTGCCGGGTTTGATTATACGGGGTTAACTAATTTAGCAGGGCAAACGATCACCCTGTCTGACGGTGCCACGTCAATTTCACATAAATTTATAACAGCACCTGCCAGTGTTTCGGTAATCGTGACCGCATTACAAAATGCCGCTGGTTATAGTGATTTGTTGTTCAATATTGCACCTGGGTCCGATGCGCTGACGTTAAACTATAAAGATGCTGGTGTGGCGACCGCCGCTAGCTATACCCAGACCACCAATGCCGTAACGGTTGAATTTTCAACAACACCGTCACTATCCGATGTGGCTCTAGCCCTTCAAAGCCATAGTAGCTACGAAAATCTTGATTTTACTGTGTCAACGGGAACTGACGCCTTAACCCTGACATATAAAACACAAGAAGCTATCAGCAACGCACCTGTAGCTGAAATCAACAGCTTTTATAACCGAGATTTTAATATCAAAGTTGATGGTGCAAACATTATTGCAACGCATATTGACAGCACAGAAGATTTACAAGTCAGCGCAACAGCAGACAGTCTTATGGGGCAGCGGGTCACACTAATGGATATGCCGGATGAGGATCTTGTCGTAGTGCTAACTGGGCAAGGTGCCCGAAAAATATCGGCAACTTATGATGTGCGCCCGCCTGAGGCCGAGGTCATGATCCGTGACATCGCCGTTACAGTGACAGATGCGGTTAACGGCATCGTGGACTTTGTTGATACAGAGACTGGCACGACAATGGCAACGCGAACTTTAGACTCATTTAACCAAGCATCTGCCAAAGGGTTCACTGTCAAATTGTCTGGTGAATTAAAAGTTGAAGATAAATTTCATATAGCCACCAATTATGATGGTGTTGGTGATAGCCGGAATCTGAAAGCTATTATTGATCTGCAAACCCCCAATGATGAAGAGCTTGATATTGGTGGGTTCCAGGAAATATTTGGATCAATTGTTGCCGAGCTAGGTTCAAGCGTGCGCACCAGCAAGCTAACACTTGAGGCAGCTCAAACTTTGCGCGATGCAAGCCGTGAGGCCGAAGCCAGTTATTCTGGTGTGAATTTGGATACAGAAGCAGCGCGTCTTATCGAACAACAACAGGCATATCAGGCTTCGGCACGGATATTGTCCACAGCGCGTGAATTATTTCAAACGCTGATTCAGTCAATTTAGGAGAATTAAAATGCCAATTAGCACCAAATCGTTTAATGCGCAATCACTGGCTGGATTTCATAAAATCACCGGACAGATTCAAGAAGCGCAGATGCGTATAGCGTCAGGCAAAAAAATCCTTCGCTCGTCTGACAGCCCCATTGCGGCCACTAATATATCTGCCGCCAAGGAACAAAAGGTTCTTCTAGATCGTTTTTCCTCAAACCTTGACCGTGCACAATATAGGCTTGCCCTTACGGATCAGACGCTTGGGCAGGCGGTGACTATTATGACGCGTATTTTTGAACTGTCTATTCAGGCGGTGAATGACACATATTCTTCTGCTGACCGTCAATCAATCAAGGTAGAAATCAGCGAACTGAAAGAGGGTATGGTTGAACTTGCCAATAAAAAGGATCTGACAGGCCAGTCATTATTTGCGGGCTATAAGGTAAACTCAAACGCATTTGAGATAGATGAAAATGGTGTTGTTCAATTTGTGGGCGACCGTGGCACACATGATGTACAGGTGTCAGAATCAATGCGGCTTCAAACGGGTGTTGATGGTGCGACTGCCTTTATGCGAGTCGAAAGTGATTATGGCCATGACTCGGCTTTTGAAATTATAGAAATTGTTGAAAATCAGATATTGTCTGGCTCTTTGGAAGAGGGCACGCTGGATGATATTAGCAAAGCAATAGATCACATCTCACGTCAGCAAACTCTGATCGGTGCGCAGTTGAGCAAGGCTGACATGCAAGCTGATGCTTTGGAACAACGAAAACTTTTATTGAACGAAAATATTTCTGATCTTGAGGATGCTGATATTGCAAGCATCGTGACTGAAATGCAGTCAATGATCACAAGCCGTGATGCTGCCCAGCAGGCATTTGTAAATATTGGACGCCAAAGCCTGTTTGACTTCATGCGATAGAGTGAAATTCAGTCCTGACGGCAAAGAGGGGTGGCAAAACCACCCCTCTTTTTGAATGCGTATTTTAATTAGGCTGAAACTACTGAAGTAGAGCTAGCAGTGTTTGCTTAGACTGGTTTGCCTGAGCTAGCATGCTTGTAGCTGCCTGTGACAGGATCTGTGTCTTGGCCAGCTTGCTGGTTTCAACAGCAAAGTCAGCATCCATGATCCGGCCTTTAGCACCCTCGGTGTTTGTCACAATCGATGACAGATTGTTCGTTGTGTAGCTGAGACGGTTTTGAATCGCACCCAGATCACCACGAATTGAACTTACACTGTCAATTGCATTATCAAGGGTTGTCAAAGCTGATGCAGCTCCTGCTGCTGTGGCGATGCTCAGACCAGACATTGATGTGCCACCTGCGGCACTCAAAGTTGGATCATTCACATCAAAGTCAGCAGCACCAACGTTACTTTCGATGAAACCATGACGTGCAGCATGGTTGGCGCCCGCGTTCGTTTCACCAACATCAATTTTGATCGGTGAGTTATTGACAGAGTCCAGTTGGATCGAACCATAACGTGTCTGTGGTGTACCAGCTGTCACAGTTGTTCCCAGCACATCTTTAGGAGATGTAATCAGAAACTCGATCGCAGCATCACCCTGGTTCATAGCGGTTTGGAATGTGATCGTACCAGCTGTTGATGAGGAATCAACACCACCTGCTTCAGCCACCATGAAGGTAGAGTCAGCATTGCGAACCAAATCAGCAAGCTTTACAGCAATAGTAGCTTC